>CAYSJV010000141.1:0-1681 GCA_964431435.1 uncultured Candidatus Poseidoniales archaeon | reverse complement strand
GCAAATCTTGCTGAGTTTTCATTAAATTGGCATTTCATTCTGTATGCTACCGGTTCAAGTTCTGGCCCTGAAATTATGCTAATCGATTTCTCTTCAATTGTGGTGGCTAATAGGATTACATCATTGCGCTCATTTTCCCAGATATCACATTCGTGAACCCATTTTCCAATTCTTTCTAACATATCCATAAGGTCAAAATTCTTTGGTTTTTGTAACAATCCAACATGCCAACAAAAACTTAACATTGCACCAAATATTTTTCCAAATGCAGAACGAGGAGGCTGGCCTGGATTTACATGTATGATGTGTGCATTATCATTAATTTCGCAAATTCCAGTAAGAATACCTCCACTAGTTATTGCTACAACAGTACCACCTTCTCCAAGTGCTTTTTCTACTCCATCTATTGTTTCTTCAGTATTGCCACTATAAGACACAGCAATCACCAACCATTCAGGGTCCCACCAGCTTGGAAGGCCATATTTATTCCAAACATATACAGGATGACTTCCCTCTTGATTTGCTAGTGATGAAAGAAACATACCTCCTGCTGCAGAACCTCCCATTCCTAGACAGATAATACCTTTCCATGCCCTTGAAACAATCTTATTTGTCCAACTAAAATCCTCGTAATTTTCACGGACTAACCAATTTTCTAAATCTCTAGGGAACTTCCTTAAGTGCGATAACATATCTCCTGAATCTAAATCTTTAATCAAAGAGCGGACACTGTAATTCTCTGTGTCAATCGGCTCAGATTCATCTTCTGACATATGCTCTCCTCGTACTGAATAAAACCCTTCAACTATTCAATTTGTTGTTTGTCATCCACTGGAAGATGCGGCAATGAGACCCAATCACCCTCTACGGACGCCACTCGTATCTTCTTACGACCCTCTTTCCAATCCCATGGTAGTTTAATGGTACATGTCTTCCAATCTACTGGGTTCAAAAATTCAGCTGCCGAACTATCTATTCTAAGTGGTTCCACATTTATTTGTTCTTTGATTCTTGAAACTACCATTGACTTCTCTAGATCCCTCCAGGACGCACCAGATTTCAAATTCTTGTTTAGATTTAGCATTAATGCCCCATCTGAACTTAGTGTACTTACTCTCCATAATTCACTCTTCCATGAAACAATATCTCCTACGTCGTAGGCAGGTTTACGATAAAGAAGAGTCAATCTAGTTACATCAACACCATCTTTTCTTCCAACTACTGTGGTACTTGTTTTGATTTGTCCACCCCACCTTTGTACAAGTTTTCTACCCCATGCGGATGCTAGTCCTTTGGAACCTAGCAATACATCCCATCCACCTTTCACATCATGTTCTTCAGTTATGAAAAACATAGGGTCGGCAGGAGAATCACCCATTAAAGTATCCAAACTTGCTCTAAGGGTTGCAACTTCTTCATCACTCAATGTTCTGCCAGATGACCTTAGTTGTACTGTTGCTTCAAAATATCTGCCTGCTTTTCTAGTACATGTTGTGCACACACCATTTGAAAATCTAACTATAGTTTCATGTATTTCATTGAATTCAAGTTTGTGCATTTCACCCTTTATGTCTATTATTAGTTTTGAATTTCTATCATCAATTTCTTGAGATTCTATCCCTACTTCTAATTTTTTAACACCATCTAATAATTCTAGTGAATTTTGTATTAATGTGTAGTG
>CAYSJV010000140.1:0-1723 GCA_964431435.1 uncultured Candidatus Poseidoniales archaeon | reverse complement strand
AGGGGGCATCGAATAATGCATCAGGGGTACCTTGACTCACCCAAGAGGGGTGTGCTGAAAGTGGTGATTCTCCTTTTGCTGACACCGCAAATCCATGATTTTGGCTAGTGATATTTACCCTTCCTGTTTTCAGATCAATAACTGGTTGATTTGCTCCCCTATGCCCGTATCTTAGTTTGTATGTCTCCATACCATTAGCCAAACCAAGCAATTGGTGCCCTAAACAAATCCCCATTGTTGGATATCTTGCATCAATTGCTTTAGCTAAAGTTTCTCTTGCTCTTGATGCAGTTCCATTGTGAGCAGGATCACCTGGCCCGTTACTACAAAATACTGCGTCAATATTGTAATCATCAACTAGCACATCAAAATTAATATCTGGAGGACACCAAAGTACCTCAAATCTTTTACCTAATTCCCTTAGAATATTGTATTTTATTCCACAATCTAAAGCAGCAATTCTAGGTAAATCGTTTCCAGATTTGGAAACTGCACCTGGATTCATCAATATCTCCTGATTGATACTAACTTCATCAACTAAATCTTCTAAATCCGGGGGGGACATATGTTCCAATCTACTACGTAATTCATCTTCAAGTTCAACTGGCCCAAATACACAAAGAAGAGTCCCATATTCTCTTACTCTCCTAGTAATTGTCCGAGTGTCAACGCCACTAATTCCAGGAACTCCATGCATAAGTAGAAAATCATTTACAGATAAGACTGAGTCCCTGTGATCTGGGTGTGTGATTAACTGATGGCATACTACACCTCTAGTATGGACTCCTGAAGATTCAGAAACATTGTTATGGACTCCGTAATTACCAATTAGTGGCCATGTAAAGGTTAAAACTTGCCCTGCAAACGAAGGATCAGTCAAACTTTCTTGGTAACCCGTCATACCAGTTGTGAATACTAATTCTCCTTCTGAAATTACTGAAGCCCCAAATAATTCACCTTCAAATCTCCCACCGTCTGCCAGAAGTAAAACTCCTCTTCCTGAAGCCTGAATTTGTGAATTTGAATTTGAATTTATCGCGACTTCAACTGCATCATTTAAATCAAATAAAATAGATGATGGGATGGCATCCGAGAAGGTTGCTGCATCTTGCATCAGCCCCACTGTCCGAATCGACTCAATAAGTATTCGCACTAATATACATCATATTTACAAAACAATATGCCACAAAATACACAAACATAATTGATACAAACCTATCATTTGTTTAATATTGTCTATCAAGTTCATCTCTACGATTACGAATTTTAGTAGATAATAAGGCTAAGTCATCACTGCTCAACAAATCATTACTAAACATGATGTCAATCTCTTGATTAACACTACTTAATTCAATTGTGGATTGTGAAACTTCAATCATATGCAAACATTTCTTCACCCTACTTAATTCAACTTTCTTTATTGCCATACGTTTCAATGCTATAATTATAGAAATTATTGTACCTATTATAGCAAGTAATATCCCAAACATATCACCCGCCGATATTTCAATTCCTATAATATCGCTAAGTAGACTTGAAGGTTCTTTTGTGACACTATCGGTGGTATTCGTATTAATTTCATTGTCGGTCTCATTATTTGTTGTGCCGTTATTAGAATCATTAGGTAATGTATCTAAATTATCTCCAACGCCATCTCCATCGGTGTCATTAGTCTCATTAGCATCATTGGGGAATGCATCTGAATTATCACCAGTACCATCTC
>CAYSJV010000139.1:1414-1810 GCA_964431435.1 uncultured Candidatus Poseidoniales archaeon | reverse complement strand
AAAACCTAGTCAAAATAATGACTTTTTCATGGAGGAGGAATGAGGTGATAACATGATAGGAAAAAATAAGAAACCAAAAATATTGATTGTAGGCTTGGGTGGAATTGGTTCTACACTAGTAGACCTATTGTATCCTGCATTGGAACTTTGTGAACTGGCGTCTGAAATACATTTACTAGATTCAGATATAGTAGATGAAAGAAACCTTGGTCATCAGAAATTTTCTGAAAGTGATATAGCTTCTAATAGCTCTTCTGCCCCTCTATCAATATTAATTCCTGCACCTTGAAGAATAACAATATTTTTATCTTCTGGAAGACCTAGATCTATGCGATTTTTTGTTTTAAGGATTTCATTCCCTAATGGTAAATTACGCAACACCTTTACTTCTACATT
>CAYSJV010000139.1:0-1404 GCA_964431435.1 uncultured Candidatus Poseidoniales archaeon | reverse complement strand
CAATAGTTCTTTCTATTCCTATAAATCAAATTAAAGAACAGCAAAATCAAATTGGTTGATATTGTTGAAGACTTGAGGGATTCTTCTCAGTTGGAAAGCTTTGATTTTGTCATAGTTGGCGTAGATCGCCCATTGCCTAGAAGATTAGTACATAATCATGCAAAAAAATGGTTGGATGTAAGATGTATGGGAGATGCTTACATTGCATTTGATGATACTTCATCAGAAGAGTTATTGAATCAATTGACGCCAGATCATGAACCTGCATCATGTCAATATTCTAATGCAATTGTGGAGAAGAATATACAGTTTGGATTTGCTATGGCAGCAGCCCATGCAGCACAGTGGTGCTTTCAATCAATTAGGAGTTATCATGAATTTGAGACTAAATGTCCACCTCCCAGGGCAATCAGTTTGATGTGTGGAGAACTAATTACAAGTTAAGGGAGAAAACAAGGAGGAAAGAAAATGAAACAAGAATATTTTGAAAGAATAGAAACGGAACTAAATTCCGTAATAGAAAAATTAGCTAGAAATATGATAGATGCAGTTGAACACAAAGAGTGGGAAGCAGTATTACTATCTGCAGGTGCAATAATGGATTGTGTTAAGTCAGTACATCCTACAGCATCTGGGAATTTACATAGAATATTAAGTGGAAAATTCAATGGTGAAGCACCAGTTGATAATACACTTTTTGGGTAGAGGTGAAAGAATGGAAAAAGCAATGATAGAAAAAATAAAAGAAAATAAAGACAAGTTAAATAATAGTCAATTAAATGACTTCATTAGAGAAAGATGTTTGAAAAAAGAATGGGATTTTATCTATATGTTGAGTTCTAAATTAGGACTTGAAATAGGGATAATTATCGACAAGAATGACAAGTGCTGGGTTGAGTGGGGTGAGGTAAGCATTGTGAAACACAGCCCCCCTGTTGGTTCAGAATTGCCATACAAGTTGTGGTTACATACACACCCAAATGGTGATGCATATTGGAGCAGCACTGATCAACAAACTTTGAAACTATCAAAGTCAATAATTGAAAAAGCAGTTGTATTGGGCAAAGACGGATATCTAATTGCCAGCCATAGCCCAGTTACAAATGTCGAAAACGGTATAGATCTTTCAGATACTTATGTAGATACAGGATGGACTTATCACACTTTTATTAAATCTGGTAAAAACTTTGGATGGAGAATCTATCCTAAATATAAATTTGAATATAAACATGATTTGGATTGGTATCATATTTTCTTAACATTGAAGAAAGATTTTACTCAAATAGATTCTTTCAGTATTAAGACGGCAATAGATGAATACAAGAGGTTTTTGCACTTGAAATTGAAATATCCTGATGAGTACGATGAAGAATATTCAGATCAATAACGATAATGTTCAGGTTT
>CAYSJV010000138.1:0-1817 GCA_964431435.1 uncultured Candidatus Poseidoniales archaeon | reverse complement strand
ATGCCAGAATTACCCGAAGTAGAAGTTACCAGAAATGTTCTGGATCGAGTTTTATCCGGAAGAACAATCGTTAGTATGTGTATTTCAGATGTATGGTCAAAACAACTTGTAAAAGCAGGTAACAAATTTCCTAAGACTGCAGATAGGGATTGCAAGCCTGGCGGACATGGTGGTATAATTGGCAGAGAAATCGAGAATGTAAGTAGGCATGGAAAGTACTACTACATCAATTTGAAAGAATCAAAAGACGGTTTTGAACCAGATTCTTGGGTCACTATCGAAGGTCACTTGAGAATGACTGGTGGTTGGTGGATTCGTCCAGATGGAGCATCATGGCCTGAAGATTTTCCAGACAAGCATTGCCATCTTGGTTTAGAATTAGATGATGGAACAACTGCAATTTATCGCGATGTTCGAAGATTTGGAACTTTGAGGTTATACACAGAAGAAGATTTGAATTCTTCAAGAGGTGTGAAAGGTTTGGATCCTATTACTTCCACCTGGAGATTCAAAGATCTCCTCAAAGCATTAAGTGGTACAACTCGCAGCGCAAAAACTACTTTGTTGGACCAAACTAGAATTGCCGGTCTTGGGAATATCTATGTTTGTGAAATATTACATTTAGCTGGAATTGATCCAAGAAGAAGAAGCAATGAGATTGATGAGACTGAGTGGAAGAAAGTGCATTCAAAAACGAAACCGATTTTGCAAGAATCAATTAGAGTAGGTGGTACTAGACTCACTAATTTGGACTCATTACAGTACATACATGAGCCACAGTTGTATCTCGATAACTTTGAAGTTAAACTGCAAGTATATGGAAGGGCAAATGAGCCCTGCTTACGTAGAGGTTGTCCTGGTACTATTGAGAGAATTGTTCAGGAACAACGCTCTACATTCTATTGCCCAACTTGTCAATCTTAAGCCGAACCTGATGCTTCTTCTCTTTTGAATTCAGTAAGTGACCAATTGCAAAGACGATATCTTCCGCCCCCAAGTTGTTGTGATTGTACATGCCCAATTTTTACAAATCGTGGGTCTTTTGCTAAGATATTAGTTAGAGTATTCATTGAACATCCCCATTTGTATATCCTATTGATATGTTCATGGATTTCAGCGGTATTTGCCTCTATCTTTTTCCTAAGTAATTTTTCTACAGCATTTCTCAGCCTTCCAGTTCTTCCCATTAACACCCACTCCTGTAATTGGGTGTGATATTCGAAATCTTGCTCGTTTGAGGGCGTATAATTTTCTTCTCCATGTTGTCAACTCCTACGCACTATGTGCGCGGAGTCTCTCGTTATTGTCCGGGGTCTATAAGGGTGTGGCGCATTATCGAACTTAGATGATTATTTTTATTTCTAAATTGGCAGAGCATCCATTGTGTCAATCCAGTCTCCAGTTTTTGTTAGTGACATTAATTCTTCAATTCCTCTTTGCCAATGGGCAATCCATACTGCTCTAAATTCTTGATAGTTTTCTGGTATTTGATGCTGAAATAATAATGCGTTAAACAAAGGAAGTTGTTTTTTGTCAAATAGTACATCACCTTTGATCGTTATAGTTTTGTCTTCTTGTTCAACTCTATCGAATTCCTTGATAGTCGGCTTCCATTCATTATCAATTATTCCTCTTCTAAGTGATAATCCAATTCCCAACCTCGAAACTATATTGCGGTGAGCACCAGAAATATTTCCCATGAACTTTAATCTGCTATGGGTAATGCTGTCACATTTCATTCCAGATTTTAGTAATTTGTCATTCCATTCATTTGTCATTTATTCACCCACTCTTTTGTGTAAAGTATTGTTTTAGAT
>CAYSJV010000137.1:0-1924 GCA_964431435.1 uncultured Candidatus Poseidoniales archaeon | reverse complement strand
GCATTTAAAATGGAAGAAACAGGTGGAATTGCTGTAGATATAAAAACATCTGAAAATGTTACAGCAATAGGAAAATATAACAAAATCGAGGTCGACAGTAAATTGTTAAGTAACCATTTTAGTGAAGAAGTAATCAATATTTTTTAAAATAAAAAAGGCCCCGAGGAAAGCGCACCTTCCTCGAGGCCAGTGTTAGTTTTGTTAACTTAAGTCAACAATTCCTGTTTTTAACAATCAGCTAATTGCCATCTCGTTGCTGTCTCCAGCAACTGGCTTGCCTTTGTAGCTTACAGTTACTTTTACATCGCAAGTTGCTCCTGCTCCGTCGCAGATCTGGGCTCCGTTTTCTTGTATTACAAGAACTTCGTTTCCATTCCATGCTGCGTCAGCATTGGATTCACTAGCAAAGCAATCGCTTGTAGCTTTGTTATCACAGGTGTAGGTGATGTCACCACGGTATAGTGTGATTGTCAAGAATGACCATTGAAGGTCCACTAGTCCGGTTGAGAATTGTAATCTTACTAGGTTGTCATCCATTCCGTTGCTCACGCCACCAGCTGCATCTTCTACATTATAGCTATTGAATGTACCAACTTCAGTCTGGTTATTTGCCAGTTCCTGTGCCCATACATACAATACTCCAGCTAGAACCACTGTAATTGCTACCATCAAGATAGTTGCAATAACTGGGCTCACTGCTTCATCGTTTTTCATTTCGTTCTTCATATTTTCGTCCTCTTACCCCTTAGGGGGTAGCATCCGGTAAGACTTCCACATTTATGATGGTTCCTATCCAAATTATGGACTAAATAAGGAATAATAACCATTTTAAAACTATATTTTTTAAGCGAATTCTTAATTTATTTGTGCGAAGATTATTGATTTTCTAACATTTTTTGTGTGCTTGAAAAGGTGAACAGGGAGGAGTCCGCGAAGAGGGGATGGGATGCACTCGACGAGAAACCCACTTCCCTGTTCATTATCTGTATCTAGTGCTTAGCGTATAACTGTTGTGTGAGTATTTATTCTACAGTAAGTACCTCAGGTCCGCCTTCTGTTATATGCACAGTATGTTCAAATTGTCCAATATACCCCCCATCAACACAACTCAATGCATGATATGTTTCAAGAAATCTAATGTTGATCAATTTTTTAACCAAAGCATTCCACTTACTCAATTTACTCTCTTCATCCTCATTTGGAAATGGTTTTGTGAGCATTGGAAATGCCCATCTTTCAGCAAATGGAAGTGTTCCATATCTATCTTCAATAAACCTTGCCAATTGAGCACCAAGTGGTTTCAATTTGTTTTTGGATAAAGCTTTCCTAACATCGACATTTCCAGTGACTCGATATATATTGCTCGAATTACGCGGGGCTATATTTTCAATCATGCCTGAAGTTCCAGTTGTATTGAAAGGTTCAACAGCATAAATTGCATTTAATTCTACCTTGCCCTGAAAACCAGGATGATTTTCACCACATTTGAAAGAAGGAACGCTTATCCCCGAATGCAAATTATTTCTAATCATTTGATGGCCACATAAATTACGAATGGGTTTGAATCCCGCATCAATAGCTACTTGTTCTGCGGCAGCACCCACTTTATGCCAAGGAGTGCCTGGCATCATTGCCTCTATTGAGGCATCTCTTGCATCTCTTGCAGCTTTAATTTGCTCAGTGTGATACCCACCATTTCCAACTTCAATCGTCATTGCATTATCTGCAATGTATCCATTGATATGAGCACCAATATCTAATTTAACCAAATCTCCCTTTTTGAAAACCATTTCTTCATCCCAAATCTCAGGAGGGGTAAGTGTATGTTCAGTAGTATAATGTGCAGCAATCTGATTTACAGAAATTGTTGTAGGAAAAGCGGGTTTGCCACCATGTCTTTCAATATATTTTTCTTCTACTTCAT
>CAYSJV010000136.1:0-2001 GCA_964431435.1 uncultured Candidatus Poseidoniales archaeon | reverse complement strand
AGATTTGGTTGCAGTTGTAGATGAACTTAACAAAATGGAAAATTGGGATTCTTAAGTAATACAGTAATAATTAAATTATGTCTTAGTTACTGGATGTTATGAAGGCTAGAATCCTCACGATAATATTTTCCTGTCTGCTGATGGTTGCAGGAATACCCTATACTACACAAGCATTTGATTTGTATGATCACGAATTTAGTGGTGAAGTAATTACACCAGATACCCCCTTTGAAATTGATTTAGGGCAAATAAATCAGGGTAAAGAAATTACAATAAGTGTTATGGTACAACAGAGTTTTACCAGATCGGGCGAAGAGACAGTCGATGTTTCATTGATAACAGATCAAGCACACTCCCAAGGGGGGGCAGGAATTACTAATGCCTCAGAAGGAGAAACAACCTTTGCATACTATACGTGGACTACTGAATTTTCTGATCATTTTTGGTTGATTATTGATAACTTAATTGATGAAGACGTCACTATAACAATAGGATATGTAGACATTGATGATCCGTATGGTAACGAACTGAAAACACGTATATTGTTAGGTTCAGGAACTTCGTTCCACCATGATTTCGGAACGGTTTCATCTGGAGATAAATTAGACTTAAATGTAAATTGTGAGGATTGGTTAAATGATGATATTGACATTTTTGTTGTCAATGAAATTAATCGGAATAAATTCTTAGCAGGAGAAGATGTTTGGGATAGAAATGCAAGTTATCTAGACGCTTGCTTTGAGATGTGGAGCTTCGAAGTGCCTTCATCAGGACATTGGCATGTATACTTAGAAAATGGGCAAAGAGGAGAAGCGGATCCAATTTCAGAAGGAGTACTTATTGATCTATCATTTTCTTCGGGAAGTTTGTTGCCGAGCGTTATTCAAGATACAACAAGAATGATTGAAGAATCAGATACTTGGAGAGTTGATCTAGGTTCAGTAAGTAGCGGAGATGTAATGAGTTTTAGTGTTTCCATGGATGGTCTGTTTAATGAATTAGATATTCTAATCATGACTTCTAGCAATGCTGATGATTATTTAGCAGGTCAAACGGCAACAGTTCTAGGTCACGCCAGTTTAATCGATACTGATTTCTTTGAAACATGGGATTATATGTTTCCAGATGCGGGATCATATTCTTTAATTCTCGATAATACAAAATCTCCCTCTGGTGGGGCATCAGGTAACAGTGCGATTCATGTTGAAATTAATGTACAGGAAGTGACTTTACTTGGAAGTTGGATTGGATGGTATCAGAGTAGGCATTATGTTGAAAATGCAGCATTCGTCTCTTTTGATTTAGGGAATTTAGATGTTGATGATGGTTTATATTATCTTGTTTCAGGACATTCTCATGATACCAGTTTTACTTCATTTACAAATAAGTTCGACGTATTATTGATGGATGATGACAATTATAATTTGTACACCTCTGGAAGCAATCCTTCAATTATTCAAGATGGTTCTGATCTTGACACTTCGATGACCTATACCAATTACACTATTGCGACAGCAGGCCATTATTGGGTCGTTATTGATACATCTGATGGCCCGACCGATGGAGCGGATTCAAATGGGGCATGGACTTTTGATTTCACAATAAATTCAGATAAAGGTGGGATTTCTTGCCCTCAAGTTAAAGATTCAAATTATGAAATGAATGCAAATCATCCCACAGATACCGACATTCTTGATACTAATGATAATACTAATACTGGAACAAATACAAACACTAACAATAATAATGGCAACACTAACAATAATGATGACAATAATGTTGATGATACCTCGAATAACAAGGATATTGGTGATGCACAATCAACTTCTTCAAGTATAGATTCAGGTGGGATGAATATGGCTTTAGGTACGTGTTGCCTTATCATTATTGCACTAATTGTAATCACAAGAAAGAGGAGAAGAGGAGGAAATGTGCAAATCATAAAACAACAGCCCATGATGCAACAGCAGCAACAGCCCATGATGCAACAGCAGCAACAGC
>CAYSJV010000135.1:0-2108 GCA_964431435.1 uncultured Candidatus Poseidoniales archaeon | reverse complement strand
AATTAACTCATCTCCCAACAATTTTGCTTGTTGTAAATAATGCAGGTGACCTGCATGCAATAAATCAAAAACGCCAACTGCCATCACCTTAGTCATAATACCACCTAATCCATATTAATTAGTGCACTTTTCAGCAAACTCCCACTTAAGAACGGGATATCCCTTTCTTTAGCCCATTTTTTAGCATTTTCAAATCCTAAAGCACTATCTCCATCATCCTCTAGCATTTCTGCACCGATTACTACCGCGCTTTCGCCGCATAATCTAGCTAACCCAACTGCTAATTCAGTATGGCCTTCTCTATTTGATAATCCACCATTTGCTTCAAGGCATACGGGAATATGCCCCGGAGTTCTAAATTCACTTCCTAAAGCGGCCATGGCTTCTTCATGGCCTTTTTTCTGTGCAATTAATTCCTCCGAAAGTGTAGCAAATCGTTGTGTAGTAAGTGCTCTATCACGATCAGTAATTCCTGTAAATGTATCTCTATGATTAAGTGACAATGTAAAAGCAGAACGATTATCATATTGTAAATCATTTGTTACAAGATGTTCAAGTATTGGATATTTTGCAATTGCTTCTGACTCAGAATGCAAGTCCTGTAAATATGGTAAATGATACAACTTTCCAATCTCAGAACCTACTGCTAGAAACAAGAGCCCCCCACAATCCTTTCTCAACTGTCTAATTTTTTCAGGAGTCACTAATCTTGCAAGAAACAGCAAATCTGTTTCACCTTCTCGGTACTCTGAATCAAATATACATACGGGTAGACCTTGTCGGAAGTTGTTAACTGCCAAGATGACATCTTCGTTTTCCATCAACACTCCGATTACATGCTGTGACATAAACTTTCAACATACCTCTACATTTATTTTGAGTAAGTATAATGGATAATTACCTCGATTTGATATGTATTGACCTCCACAGACAATCATGCGGGGGTCTAACTCATGGATAGTAAATTATTTTTTATTATTCATTCTATTAACTGCCCCACTTAGTTCATTAGCTCAAGGAACAGTATCTTGTGAAGGTTGTAATTCAACTGAAGATTTCGGAGAGGAGTTTGTTACTTTCACTGAAATTTCTCAATATGATGGAATCAATTGGAAAGATGAAGTACAAGCAAACTGGACTAGTTATGGGCCTGGTATTTCTTGGGCTGATGCAGATAATGATGGAGATATGGACTTGTTTGTAGGTGCATCTTTTGATCACTTAGGTTACGAATGTCCTAATTCTGATGTTGAATGTCAAGAAAACCCAATAAGGAGATATGGTACTACTGCATTTTTTTCTAATGATGGCGATGGTGGATTTACTGATTCAAGTATTGATGTGAATTTACGTTTTACTAATAGTTCAGCACTTTCAGGAGTGTGGGGTGATTATGATGGTGATGGCGACCTTGATTTGTACATAAGTGAATTTGGAGAAACCGAAATGGAAGCTCTAGATTCGGGGTCACCCAATCGTTTAATGGAAAATCAACTTGTTGAAACAGGCAAACTCAAATTTGTTGATGTTACTGAATATGCACGAGTAGGTAACCCAGGACACAGTTCTAATGCACAATGGGTTGATTTTGATAACGATGGTGATTTAGATTTATATTCACTAAATTTTGGTACTCTAGATGTTTACGAATTGTCCTCTTCTCAAGAATCAAACATTCTTTATCGTAATAATGGGGATAAAACCTTCACAGATGTAACTAAAGATACAGGGTTATCTGGTGGTACAGTATATTCCACTAAATTCGGTGTGCCGGCTCATGGGGAAAAGATACGCTTTGATCAAATAGGACCGGATACATCATCATCTCAAGGAAATACTTGCGCATCTGCAGAACTTTGTAGTTTAGGTTCTGGACTTTCTTGGGCTGCAATTTGGTTTGACTATGATTATGATGGGTGGATAGATGTATACATTGCATCTGATCTTGGAATATCACCACTTTATCGTAATATAAATGGGACTCATTTTGAATCGATAACTGTAGAAACAGGACTCGATACACCTGGAACTGGAATGGGTGTCGATGCTGGAGATTGGGACAGTGATGGCGATTTAGATCTCTGTGTCTCTAATTTCGGTTCTAATTA
>CAYSJV010000134.1:0-2177 GCA_964431435.1 uncultured Candidatus Poseidoniales archaeon | reverse complement strand
CAACCTGTAATAATGACCTGTAATGATGAAATGAGGTTGTGGGGTTTAGGTAAAGGATGGAAGCAACGCAGAGATAAATTCCTACGCTGGGTAACCCGTGTTGAATTTCTGCGTGTTGAATCTGAAGCAATGCGTAGAATCATAAACAAAATATGTACAAAGGAAAAATATGTAATCGAGCCAGTTGTAATTGATATGTTGGTTAAATCAAATCCGGGTGATCTGAGAGCATTAGTAAAGGATTTACAAGTTCTAGCATCAGCTGCGACTAAAAATGTAATCACAGCAGAGATTGCCGCACCCATACTGCGTGTTGGGCAGCGAAATTCCTCTGAAGGGCTCTTTCCAGGACTAGAAAAATTGTACAAATCCAGCGCCAGTGAATCAAGAGAAATTTCCCTTCAACTAGACAAGGCTCCTGATGAATTAATTGCGTGGATCTCTTGGAATAATTTAATCATATCAAATAGCAACTCTGTTGTTAAAAAATCGGCTAAATCGCTATCTGTGGCCGATAGAGCGCTGCTTGTAAGATTTCAAAATCGTGCATATCGAAGTTGGTATTGGTCAGGAGCTATTACATCGATGGCTGCATCTTTGGCAGGAAGTACTAGAAAACAGGATAAAATATATCCATCATATCCAGATTTTTTAAGAAGAGGATATCAAGCATGGAGAAGGGATGGATTACTAGAAAAATTGGCGAAAACTTGTGGATGTAGTCTCAAATCAGCACGAGAGGAACTTTACCTTCCACTTGCAGCATTGCATTCTAAAGATAATTCTGCTTTTGATCCAAATGATTTGTCCATTAGTTTGTCATTAGGATTAGACTTCGAGGAACACGTGATGCTTTGTGGATTAAAAGTCAGCAGTGAACTTGCAAAAAGTATTGAAAATAAATATGAGAAATTAAAAACTCTAAAAGAAATTCCTGTGGTTGTAGAAGAAGTTAGTAATGATTCTGATGAGATTGATAGTGGCCAATCCACACTATTCTAATTATTTTTTAATTTGTGAAAGAAATTTTTGAAACTTTCTGAATGCTCTTGAACTTACGCCAGTTTCTTGTTTGTTCGATTGCCATGTCCTTGGGTGAAATAAGATCAGTACTGTTAGTAACTCAAGACGTCCAAACCACATCAATATCGATAAAATAATGAGTGTGTGTGCATGCATTTCAGTCCAAGTATTGGTAGGCCCGAAACCGCCTAATGCCGGACCAGTGTTCCCGAGTGCAGAAGCCACAAGACCAATGACTGTCTCAAGGTCGAAGTTGTTACCTGTTTCTAATAACGCAACTAACAAGGTGCTTATGATGAAAAGAAGTACCCATAAAATCAACATTCCAAGAATCATCCAAAGCCTCTCATCACGGATTTTTTCTCCATTCAATCTGATTGACCTTATTTGCCTAGGGTTGGTAATCCTCCATAATTCCCTCATCCCAAGTTTAAGTGCTAATTTGAGCCTTAAGATCTTTAGTCCACCAGATGTTGATCCTGCAGATGCCCCTACAATCATGAAGAAAAACAAAATTAAGAGTGAAAATACAGGCCAAACAGCATAATCTGCACTAGCGTATCCAGTGCTTGTACCTATTGAAACAACTTGGAAAATTGATACCCTTAATGATTCGAAAAAGTCATAGTTAGTCGAAGTTAAAAGATTGATTGTCATCAATAATATTGCAACAACAATTATTAGAGCATAATATTTGAATTCCTCATCTGTCCAAATCTTTCTCCAACCGCTAAAGATTCCCAGATAAATTAAAGAAAAATTGATTCCAGTGATGAACATAAATATGACTATAATGCCCTCAATCAGTGGGCTATCATAATACATTATACCACTATCATGGGTGCTGAAACCACCACTTGCCATTGTTGTTAATGCATGATTCACAGAATCGAATGCATTCATTTTTGTAAAAAATATAAGGAGGAGGAATTCGATTAATGTCAAACCAATGTAAGTTGTCCAAAGTGCTTTTGCAGTATCCTGTAGACGTGGTGCAAGTTTAGAAAGTGTAGGTCCTGTTAATTCAGCCCTTGCAACATTCCCTGCTCCACCTAGTATTCTAGAAAGTATAGCCATACCCAACATTATGATTCCCATACCACCTAACCATTGAGATAAACTTCTCCAGAGTAAAATACCTCTTGGCTGACTAT
>CAYSJV010000133.1:304-2223 GCA_964431435.1 uncultured Candidatus Poseidoniales archaeon | reverse complement strand
GTTCGGTGTAATGGCATATGTATCCCATGCTTAATCGCCTCACATCTTTCCTTATTCTGTTCTTGATGATGCAACCTGCTTTAGCAGGTTGTTTCGGTACTGATGAAGTAGCACCTGAGATAATTGATGAGGGATATCCTTCAGTTTGGGATAGGTACAATATTGACTATCAAATGGATGATGTGTTTAGTAGAGTTACTGAAAACGGCTCTTTAGAAATTGACGAAGTTCGCTCTGTTTTCGTTGAAGTAGAACTTCCAACTTCTGAAGGAGGATGTGCTGCAATATCTAGTCAATGTGAAGTGCACCTTGGACTTTGGTTGCCAGTTAAAGAAGGATGCGATTGGGAAGCAGAAAATCTTTCAGATGAGTGCAAAGTTCCAGCAATCGCAGAAGTAGGGCCATACTATTCTGATGGTGATGTAGATGCGTTAACCCCTGCAGACAGGCTTGGACGTTTTCTGATTGAGAATTATGTTCCACATGGTTTTGCAGTAGCGCAAGTTAGCGTTTTTGGAACTGGAGAAAGTAACCATTGCATGGATCTGATGGGTCTTGATGAGCAAATGGGAATTGATGCCGCAGTAACTTATCTGGGTAGTGCACCATGGTCAAATGGAAATGTCGGGTTAATTGGTAAATCATATGATGGAAGTACTCCGTGGGAAGCAGCAACTTTTGGAAATCCATATCTCAAAACAATTGTACCTATGTCTGGACTGATAGGAGTACAGGATTTGATGTGGCGTAATGGAAGTATGGAAGCTCGAGGAGCAATCATGCACAATGGTGTCTATGGATCCTTCGGACTAGACGGTGATTTGGAAGATTCTCAAACAAGTTGTCAAGGGTATGCAGAAGGATACTATGCTGGTGTAGGCGCTTATCTTTCTGGAGACGATCTCAGTTGGATGGGTTCAGATTATTGGACTGAAAGACACTTCCTTACTAGGGTCTTGGAAAATTACAATGGTTCTGTTTACATTATCCAGGGAATGCAAGATTGGAACGTGGATCCTCATATGGCATTCCCCGCTCATCAAATGTTGGAAAATAATGGCGTTGAAATCAAAACATTGGCAGGCCAGTGGGGTCATGATTATCCGGATCGTGCAAGTGGACATTCTTCACTTTCTTCAGGTCGTGGCGAAGAAGCATATCCTTACACATTGAGATGGGACTGGGCAGATGAAATGCTACTTTGGTTTGATTATTATTTGATGGAGGAAGGTGAAAAACCGCTACTTAATGTTGAGATTCAGGATAATATGGGTGGATGGAGAGTTGAACAAACTTGGCCACCTCATGATATACAACCCACCCAATTTTCTGCAACAGAATTAGAAGTTATTTCTGGAGGAGAAACAGTTAGTTCTACATCTGAATTGGTACTTGAAGTGCCTGCTTTTGAGGAAGAAACACTAATTGCAGGTATGCCTACATTCCATCTTTCTGCAACCCCACTGACTACATTTAACGGCCATCTGTTTATTGAAATGCAGGATGCAGAAACAGGAATGCACCTTGGTCATGCAGTTATGGATTTGAGATTCCATGCTGGAGGAAAAGACGGTTCTGCTCTTCTTCCATTAGCTGAAGTAACAGCAATGATGGAATTTTTCCCCATGGATGTAGTTGTACCTGCAGGTCACAGTATTTTACTAATAATTACTCAAACTGGAGAAGATTACATTCCTTCTCCCGCATGTCTGGGTCCTGTAAGTTTAGATTTGGGTGAGAATAGTATTTTGACGCTTCCTATCATAGAAAGAGTACCTGAAAATTACTTCAAAGCATCAGGTCATAACTATTCTGAAAGTGATGGTAGCCGCTCTTATTGATTCAAACGTTTGTGCGTAAAGCCCAAAATCTTACACTTAGGGCGGTCACTATGGGTCGTATACTCCATGGGGCGGTAT
>CAYSJV010000133.1:0-294 GCA_964431435.1 uncultured Candidatus Poseidoniales archaeon | reverse complement strand
TAGCAATTGTCATTAGCGGGCAAATGCTTGCAGGTTGTTTTGGAAGTGGGGGCGATTTAGAAGAAATAATTCTACCACCTTGGGATACTGGTATGACATATTTGGAATTACCAAATAGTCACGATGATGCTAGAAATTTCACCGTAGGAGACCCCTTTTCAAATGTTTCTTGGGGCAATGCATCTTGGTCTGTATATGGTAATGAAGAAGGTGGAAATTGTTGTGAGCATTACTTGGCTGCAACTAAAGAAGGTTGGATTCTAAATTTTGGGGGAGAATATCCTACTTGGAGTG
>CAYSJV010000132.1:0-2254 GCA_964431435.1 uncultured Candidatus Poseidoniales archaeon | reverse complement strand
TTTGATAAGAGAAAATGGAGAAACATTAACAGTTAATGAAAAAGATGTTTCTGAACAATTAGAAATCGCTGCAAGAAAATATTATGATGAAATATGATGATTATTTATTAATCGCTTAATATAATAATACAAAAGTAATGGGCAGTACATGGACAATCTAAGAGAAGTCCCAATAAGAGTAAGAGAAAATTCACCAAATTTAATCTCTGATATGAATACTTATGAAAAGATATATGCCGATGCTTTGAATAATTTGGACAAATTTTGGCTAAATGAAACATTAAACAATATTGTATGGAAAGTTAAACCCACATTAGGGCTAAATGGATCTTTCAAGAGTGTTGTTGATTCGCCACTAAAATGGTTTGAAGATGGGAAATTAAACGTAACTGAATCTTGTATAGATTCTAATTTACTTGAGAGGGGTGAAAAAGTAGCAATTCTATGGGAAGGAGATGAAACATCTGATGTTCGTAAAATAACATATAATGAATTGTATTCTGAAGTTTGTAAGTTGAGCAATGCATTGAAAGAATTGGGTATTGAAAAGGGAGATAGAGTAATCATTTACATGGGAATGGTTCCTGAAGCCGCATTTGCAATGCTTGCTTGTGCAAGAATAGGGGCGGTGCATTCAGTTGTGTTTGGTGGTTTTTCTGCTGAATCATTACGAGATAGAGTGATGGATTGTCATTCAACAGTAATAATTACTCAAGATGAGGGATTAAGGGGGACAAAACGTATTCCTCTAAAAAATACAGTAGATGAGGCACTAGAAGGAGATAATCCTGTTGAAAGTGTATTAGTCTACAAACGAACTGGTGGGCAAATCAATATTAAAGAAGGAAGAGATGTTTGGTGGCATGAAATAGTAAACAATTCTTCTGACAACTGTGAGCCAACAATTTGTGACGCGGAAGACCCGTTATTCATACTATATACCTCAGGTTCGACAGGTAAACCAAAAGGACTTGTCCATACTTGTGGGGGCTACATAACATATACGAGTTACACCCATAGAACTGTTTTTGATTTAAGAGAGAATGATGTGTATGCGTGTGTTGCTGATGTAGGTTGGATTACAGGTCATAGTTACATTGTATATGGACCACTTGCTAATGGTGCTACCACTTTCATGTTTGAATCCATTCCAACATATCCTGATGCTGGAAGATATTGGGATATGGTTGAAAGGCATAATATCACAATTTTTTACACCGCGCCTACTGCAATAAGAGCACTTGCAGCACAAGGTGATGATTTTGTTACAAAATATAATCGAAGTAGTCTAAGAGTATTAGGTACAGTTGGTGAACCAATAAATCCTGATGCGTGGAATTGGTATTATGACGTGGTTGGTAGTAGTAGATGTAACATTGTAGATACGTGGTGGCAAACAGAAACGGGAGGGATATGTATCTCACCAATAGCCCCTGCAACGCCAACTACTGGTGGTTCAGCTACACTTCCATTACCGGGAATTGTTCCTTTACTAAACACACAAGAAGGTGAAGAAATAAAAGGTTCTGGGGAAGGTCTACTTTGTATAAAATATCCTTGGCCCGGACAAGCAAGAACAGTGTGGGGCGATCATCCTCGCTTTGTAGATACATATTTTTCTATGTTCAAAGGATTGTATTTTACTGGTGATGGATGCAAGCGAGATGATAATAGGTACTACTGGATTACAGGGAGAGTTGATGATGTAATAAATGTGTCAGGACACCGTATGGGTACTGCAGAATTTGAATCAGTGTTAGTAAGTCATGATTCTGTAGCAGAAGCGGGAGTTGTAGGTTTCCCACACCCAATAAAAGGTTCAGGAGTTTATTCCTACATAGTTCTTCAACCAGGGGAAGCATGGTCTGCAGACTTACAAAATAATCTCAATGGTCTTTGTAGAAAACAAATAGGCGCTCATGCAAAAGTTGACTTGTATCAACATGTACCTGGTTTACCAAAAACAAGATCAGGGAAAGTTATGCGCAGAATATTAAGAAAAGTAGCTGAAGGTGAGCCAGAGGCTCTAGGTGATATTTCTACATTAGCAGACCCTGCAGTTGTAGATTCAATAATTTCCGGTGCAAGGTCATTAGATTAATGAATGGTGATTAAATGGTCAAGGATTATCCTAGGCCTTTGATACCTATACTATTTCCATGGAAAGATCGAATGAAAAATAGGTTATCGTTGAAAAAAATAATTTATACACATCCCTTCACAACTTTTTATATTGTATTAATTTGGGTTCTTT
>CAYSJV010000131.1:0-2365 GCA_964431435.1 uncultured Candidatus Poseidoniales archaeon | reverse complement strand
GGAGAAGGAGGATATCCACCTCAGTTATATGAATTCAAAGATAATGTAATCACACAAGTGGCCACAGGTTATTTTGGAGTTGAGGAAAAAACAATACAAGCAACACCTATCGTTGAATTCAAGTATGCACAGGGGGCAAAGCCAGGCTTAGGTGGGCATTTGTTGGCGACTAAAGCAGGAGACGAAGTTGCAAAATTAAGAGGCTCAGTACCGTTTGTAAGTTTGTTTAGCCCATTCCCATTCCATTCCACATATAGTGTGGAAGATCATTCTAAACATTTAGATTGGATTGAGACAGTAAATCCTGAGGCACTTCTTTCAGTAAAAGTTTCAACGCCGCATGATGTTGATATGGTTGCAGTTGGGTCTTATCATGCAGGTGCACATATCATACACCTTGACGGGTCATATGGTGGGACAGGTGCAGCTCCTGAAATTGCAAAAAAGAATATTGCAATGCCTATTGAATTAGCAATACCAAAGGTGCATAACTTCCTTCAAAAAGAAGGAGTTAGAGATAAAGTAACTGTCATTGCATCAGGTGGGGTAAGAACAGCATCCGATATTGCTAAATCAATATGTTTAGGTGCAGATGGATGTGTGTTGGGAACTACAGATTTAGTTGCTATCGGTTGTACAAGGTGCTCAAATTGCGAAGGAGGGCCGTCAGGTCGCGGTTGCCCTTGGGGTATTACAACAACTGATGTTGAGTTGAGTGAATGGGTTCAGGTTGATTGGGCAGTAGATCGTTTAAACAATTTATACAAAGCAATACAATGGGATCTGAGAGATATCTTAAGAAAGTTAGGCCTTACAAATATACGCGAGTTAAGAGGTAGAACAGATCTTCTTCGATATATACCCAAGGGGGAAAATTAAGATGATCGAGCCGAATGAAATACTTGATACTAGAAGAAAACTCAATGAAAGTTTACCAAGTATTACTATGAAAGATGATGCTGCTGAAGGCGGATGCGGTGTAGTCGGTCTAGCATGCGAAATACCCGTCGCAGGGAGACATTTATTTTCATCATTAGAGCAAATGCGTAATCGGGGAAATGGGAAAGGTGGAGGAGTTGCAATGGTGGGGCTAGATCCCAAGCAATTTGAGACTACCTCAGAAATATTAGCTGAAACTTATTTGTATGCAATAGCATATCTTGATAATAATGTACGTTCAGAATTAGAAGAATCTTATATTCAGAAATATTTCCATGTAAAGCACACATATGAAATCCCTACTATTCGTGATTGGAAGAATCAATTATCTTCACTTGAGGTTAAGCCACCTGATGTGGTTTGCTACTTTATTATTCCAAAAGATGAGGCAATTGACGGATTCAAAGAGGAAACAGGATTATCTGAAGAATCCTACGATGAATATGCATCATTATTAGACGAATTTGTATTTCAAAACACACATAAAATAAATGTTGAATTTTATGCAAAAGACGGTCTTACTAAAGCATTTGTTCTTAGTCACGGAAGAGATATTTTAATTTTGAAAATTGTAGGTTATGCAGAGGATGTAATCCGTTATTATTGCTTGGATGATGTGACAGCCCATGTTTGGATTGGGCACCATCGTTATCCCACAAGAGGTAGAGTCACACACCCAGGGGGCGCACATCCTTTTGGACAAGGAATTGACTGTGCACTAGTGCATAATGGAGATTTTTCTAACTATGTATCTGTAAAAGATTATTTGGCACAACGCGGAATGGAACCACTGTTTTTTACCGATACGGAAGTAGCGGCGCTTGCATTTGATTTACATCATCGTGTGTACAAATATCCAATGGAATACCTTATCGAAAGTTTGGCACCAACAAGTGAATTGGATTTTGTGATGTTACCAAAAGAAAAACAAAGGGTATATGATGCAATACAAAAAACACACATCCATGGTAGTCCCGACGGACCTTGGTTTTTCATTATTGCACAATCGGCAGGAGAAATACCGCGTTTGATTGGTATTACTGACACAAGTATGCTGAGACCTCAGGTTTTCTCGTATCAAAGGGGAGAAGTTGGCATAGCATTTTGTGCATCAGAGAAACAAGTGATCGATGCGGTATTGGATAGTTTAGGGTCAGAAGATAAACGTTTTTGGAGGCATTGTGATGAGTATTGGAATGCGAGAGGAGGTTCTTACAATGATGGAGGGGCCTTTATTTTTGATTTAGTCCCCGGAGAGGCTGGGAAGAAAGAATTGGTGATGAAAAATAAGTTTGGTGAAATTGTAGATACACATCCAGCAGGGGATTATATTCTAGAGGAATCAACTGGCACTTCAAAAGTATCGTATTCTGAATGTAAATCAGCAAAAGAAATGTTTGGCTTGGTAGTTGAGTCACTTCCCCAT
>CAYSJV010000130.1:0-2640 GCA_964431435.1 uncultured Candidatus Poseidoniales archaeon | reverse complement strand
TGATTTAGTCCCAGGAGAGTCTGGGAAGAAGGAATTAGTGATGGAAAATAAGTTTGGTGAAATTGTAGATACACATCCTAAAGGAGATCACGTTCTAAATGAGTCAATAGGTGTTTCAAATGCATCATTTGATGAATGTAAATCAGCAAAAGAAATGTTTGGCTTGGTAGTAGAGTCACTTCCCCATTTGGATTGGGGAGATGCACAAGCATTACTGATTCATGCAATTAATCATGCTAAAGGTTCATCAAATAAACTTGCATTTGATTTGCTTTGCCTTCTACTTAATCGAAGGTATTCAGTTGGCAGGTTAAGGAGGAGTAGATGGGTAAACCTCATTGAAGATAGTCTGATGTCTGAATTATTAGATCTTACAGTTGATAAATCCTGCATAAACTTTCAGGGATATGTTGGAGGTAGTGAATTACCCTTACCTGTTAGCAAAGATCAGTATATAGTGGTTGATGCAAGACCTTATTCAATTGAAGGAGACAACTCCTTGGCTAGAATACTTGTAAGTTTGAAGGAAAAAGGCTGGAAAAAGTATATTGTTACACATTGTAGGGGACATCGTTTCATAGGGAATGGATTTGGACCCGATACAAGCGATATTTCTATCGATGTATTTGGTTCAGTAGGGGACTATCTAGGTTCAGGAAATGATGGAATGAGTATTGTGATGCACGGTAATGCCCAAGATCAAGTTGCTCAGATTCACAAATCAGGTGAATTAGTGGTTCACGGCGATGTGGGTCAGTGCTACGGATATGGATCTAAGGGAGGAAATATGTATGTTCTCGGAAATGCTGCGGGTCGCCCAATGATAAATTCAGTAGGTGGTCCAAGGTTGGTTGTCAATGGTACTGCATTAGATTATATGGCAGAATCTTTCATGGCAGGCGATCCTCTTGATGATGGAGGATTTGTAATAATAAATGGGGTTGAATTTGACACCGAAGGTGAAATAGTTGAACTAGAAACACCCTACCCGGGAAGTAATCTATTTTCCTTGGCCTCAGGTGGTGCAATTTATGTCAGGGATCCTCACAATAAACTATCCGAATCACAACTAAATGGAGGGGAATTTTCAGAGCTAACTGAACCTGATTGGGATGTTGTTCAACCGCTATTGGTGCGTAATGAGGAATTGTTTGGAATCCAGTTGGCAAATCTCCTAACTGTGAATGGTAGTGTTATGAAGCCAAGTTCAGTATACCGCAAGATAATTCCAGTCAAAAATAGGGCATTACAAGCCGAAGAAGCTTGGGTAGGGCACAAAGGTTAGCCACTTTAGTGGGTTGTTCTTACCCTTGCCACCTTTGCCATTTGTTGATTCTGATAGTTTATTGTGAGGATCCTTGACATAAATTGCACCACTCTGAGGTTATTCTGATGGCTATGTTTCTTCTTTCTCAAGTGGTAGTTCAACTGACTTCAATGAGGCAAACCAAGTGATTCCTAATAAAAAGAATGCACAGAGAAGAACGTTAATCATTGGGGGCATTTCGGGATTGATTCCGATTACTGGGGACCAGACGATTGCATGCTCACGCGATTGTTCATCTTCATACATGACTCGATAGGTTTTATCCTCTGTATCATGTCCTAATATTCCAACAAAGGCCAACCCATTCTTGTCATACAGAAAAAAGCACTGTTGCTTGAAAGTTGCTTTATCATAGTCACGATATTCAGTATCAGAATTCTTTGAGCTTACATTTTTCCAGCCGTTTGAACCAAGAATTTGGAGATAAACTACATCAGATTCACAATCAAAATCTTCAGAGGAGACATATACAGCTTGATTTCCTTCTAATTCTGAGAATTCTTCCTCTGTGGAATATATTTCTCCTCGCATATCGACATCGAAGAAATAGAAGTAACTCAGTCCAAGAAGAATCAGGAATAGGCAGATTCCAATTCGGGGAAATGAAATTTTAAATTTATTCTCTGGTGTCTCGGTCAATTCTGATAGAGAAATGATTTGGATTGACTCCTCCAAGAACTTTGATACGTCATCAAATTCACTTCCAGCCTTTCTACATATCTCGATGATGGTGGAATCTGGAATCCCATCTTCGACCATCATTTCGATGAGTACGGCGTTGTCTTTGACTATCATTGGGGCGACTTCGAGTAACCAATTTGAAAATCCAAGCAAGCCTCCTCTATCATATCTACCCATATCTATAATATTGAAGTAGATTTCTTCAGAATCCTTCAGCAATGCAGATTCAAGCCATTTTGCTTCAGGTGGGTATGTTTCCAGCCCGGAGGGGGGATTCTTTGATGTCTCAATCAATTCGCGCGCCTTTTGCTTGATGAGTTCGCGTTCAGAAGCTTCCATCAGGTGTGGCATCGGTTCTTGTTCAATAACATTTTTGGGTTTCACAAAATCTTACATTCCTGATTGATTGTGAAATAGTCAAATTGGTCTATTCGAGTGGGCACCAAACTACATACAATTCATACGTGGGGGGTTGGAAGGATTCACCTGCAATAAGCAGCATATCCTTTCGATTTTAATTTTTGAGTAATCTCTTGTTCCAAATCAAGTGATTTTTGATAAGTTCCAACTGGATTATATTTTGTATACATCCTTTTTCTGAGCCATAATCCATGCTCTCTGACCCATGAGTT
>CAYSJV010000129.1:0-2873 GCA_964431435.1 uncultured Candidatus Poseidoniales archaeon | reverse complement strand
TTAGAGAGGCAAAAGAACATGCAGATTTAGCAATTGATGTAATAAAAAATTATGCCACCCCCAATATGTTAGAACATTTCAAAATATTTGTCAATAAATACAAATTGAAAAAAGGCCCGGATCAAGTTCTAGCCGCTATACATTATCTTTCAGAAGTAGAAAAAGTAGATGATATACCTCCTCGAAAAATAGAAGATTTATTTTTAGGAGCCAATTTACCGGTACCGAAGAATTTGTCATTGTATCTGAATAGGCTCAAAGACAAAAATATGCTTGACTATGCTGAAGGGAAGCCTGAAAAAAATAGATTTTTGATATTGACTAGAGATGGTCGCGAATACTTAGATAGTAAAAAATAAGTGATTTTAGATGAGCGAAGATCATACAAAAGGTAAGGATTTATCTTATCAGTCATTTATTGGTAAGGATTTCAGAGGTTCGAATCTTTCAAACTCTAATTTAAAAAGAGCTATTTTTGATGGAGCAAATCTAGAAGGAGTTAATCTTTCAAATTCTGATTTAACAAGAGCCTCCTTCAAAGAGGCAAATCTCAAAAAAGCCGCATTAGATGGTGCAATACTCAATGGGGCAGATTTTAGAAAAGCAGTCCTATCGTTAGCGAATTTGCAAAATGCAAAACTAAACAAAACAGATTTACGAGGAATAAGAGGGCGCTACGCTATTTGGAGAAATGCAAATTGGTGGGATGCGAAAACTGATGAGGGTTTAGCAAAAGCACTTGACAAAAAATGGCCAAAAAAATAATTTTTGTATAAATTACACACCAAGCAGAAACCTTGTCCCGAATTTCAAAGAATGGATTCTGGCCTCTTCTTGACCTCCAAAATGAGCGCCGATATTTTTTGCATAATGGAATGCTGCTAGACGCTCAGCCGGTTCATTAAGTGGTAAAATCATACCTGGTTCAGCCAAAGCCCACAAATTTCCTTCTGTATCAATTGTTACAGTTCTATGATCTAGTCGAATAGCTTCGGGATGCCAGACAATTGGTTCAATTGAATCGAAAGAATGGTGTGCATCAGGATATATTTGAATGTCAATTGTTGCACCGTGATGACGAATTATATCTGCAAGTTCAGTCACAAAATTAAGAGGGGTATAATCATCTGTATCACCATGTAAGACAAGAATGGGTGCACTAGACCATCGTTGAATTTGAGGACGCATGTGTGCTGCGGGATATATTGGTAGATGTGCTGCAAAACGATTTCCTGTAGATGAAAGGGCCTCTATGATTGGAACCCATGCAGAATATAATGCAACGGTGCCCCCTAAACTCCAACCTGCAATTGCAATTCGGTCGCCATCTATTCGTGGGTGGGTTTGTAATAAATCGAGTGCTGCAAACGCATCACATAACATCATCGCGTGAGTAACCATCATTTGATCTGTTACAATGCTCTGTATGTTACGTGAATCAAAACAGTCTAAACGAAAAACTGCAATTCCTGCATTGAGCCAGCAATCAATGTGGTCGAGGTGGTGCGCACGCCAACTCATACTGCCATGACATGCTATCACACATGCAAGGGTTTCACTCTCGGTTTTGGGTAAATACAAATGTCCGGATACTGGGTGTTTTGTCGTTTCATCCATTTTAAGAAGAATATGATGAACCTCAAATGGGCTTGCAGAAACATAGGTGATGTCACCACTCCTTCCATCTGACAAATCTGTGGATATTTTTTCTGGAGAAGCCATAATAATTACCTATCTATTCTTCTGATTGTGAATGTGGAATATTGGGTTCTAGTGCAGCAATTGCTGCCGGATTCATGGTAACAAAAAATGGTAATCCAATGCAACTCAAATTACAAATTAAACAAAATGCTGTTGCTATCAACTCCACTTTGTCGCCTACACCGCCGCCAAGAATTGAACTCCATACTTCCGTAGTTAATTGTGACCCCAACCAAAGTAAACCACCAATCATAGCAACTTTTGGACCTTTTGCCTTCTTCAAAATTAGCATTATTGCGCCAGCCATCATTGTGAATGCAGAGATAAGGTTAGCAATACCGCTAACAATCAGAATGCCTGATGAAACTAATTCTGATTGAGATTCTTTGTACTCTTCTACAGTCATATCTGTACCTGAAAGTTTCAATGAGGTTTCTATTTCTGCATCTGTGGGGCTTGAAAAATGACCTATTATGTATGTACCACCAAGAGCAGCTACAATCAATGACCCAATTAACATCAAAATACCTATGGTAATTGGAATTGAATGATTGGGTCTAACAGTATAGGTGGGAGGTGTGGGTCCTGTCGGTATTCCTGAAATTTCTGCTTCGTTCAAACGCATATTGATATCATTAATGTCAGAACTCATGTTACCACCTCAATTATCTTCTTTGCACTCTTGTAATTTCTCTGAAAGCCAAGCGGGAATTGATTGTGTTTCCATATTTTCCATGCTTGCACAAACAGTAATTACATTTGCCGACCAAACTAATTTGTTATGTTGATTATAGTATTCATACTGCCATTTACAACTTTTGTTTCCTACTTTTGAAATCCATAATTTACAAGTTATGGTATCTCCATATAATAATGGTGCATGAAAATCACATTCATTATGAACTGCGGGGAATCCTAATTTTTTTTCACATGTCAATGTCGGATAATCTATTCCACAAATCTCTAGCCAAGATTCTTCAAAAAATCGATGTGCTAAATCCCAATATTCGGGGTAATAAACAATGTTAGCTATATCCACCATTGGAAAATCTACTCGACGTTGGAGAGTCACCGCCATAGAACTACCAAAAGGTCACCCTGCATCATGTTGACGGTAAGCGGACCCACCGCGATTCGAACACGGGTTACAAGCTCCGCAAGCTCATGTGATA
>CAYSJV010000128.1:0-2928 GCA_964431435.1 uncultured Candidatus Poseidoniales archaeon | reverse complement strand
ACATGAACCCATTGGTGTCCAGGCATGCCAATAATCGACGTCCTAGGAGCCCAAACTCCCCACGGGATTGAGCCCCTCAGTCGCTTGCCCCGACATCAGGACGATGCCGAAGTGCGCTTGAAAGCAGGTTTCCGACCTACATTTGATATATCAAATCATCGACTATCTAGATTCAAAAATCGTTGCACTGGTCTTGTGTGAATAATCAACTAAGACGGGGTTAATTTGTTAAGGTTTGAAGTTATAATTTCATCACCAGGATATAGTGATAATGCTTTCCTTAACGTGTCAGTTGCTAGACCAAATTTACCCATTCCCTTCAATGCTGATGCTTTGCCATTGAGTACTGCAGATGATGCTCCATCTCTATTCAATAATGTATCAAATACTACTTCTGCTTTATCAAAACGCCCTGATTTTGAAAATGCCGTACCCAAATTGAATAGAATTTCTGAACGTTGGCCATCTATTTTTGCAGCTTGTCTAAGTGCATATATTGATGCATCAAAATGATTTTCTACCATATTTGAATGATTATCTGAATCTTGCTTTTCTATTGCCCTTTGAAGAAGTCCTAACCCGTAATTATTCAAGACTGCTGAGCCACCAATTCCTTTATTTGCTAACATATGAAATATTTCAATCGCACGATCCCAGTTTTTTGCTGAAAGCGCAATGAACCCTTCAGATACTGCATCTCTTATTTCCGCGTTACCGCCATCATTTACTGGTAGTGCTTTCGCAGGAAATAATACTAATTCTGCTAACTCTTCACCAACTGTTGGATCAAATACCTGTTCTGCAGATTCGGGGTCAACTATCTCATCTAGATCCACCATGACCACATCTTCATGGAATTCATCACCATAATCGTGGACTACTACTTCTTCCTCAGGCACTGGTTCATCACTGATGGTTTCAGAAATCGGGCTATGAGATGGTTTTGGTAAAGCGCGAGCTCTAACTACAGGAATCTCCTTAGGTGGCCTCACCTCTTGCATATTAGTTTGGGGAATCTTGGGCACTGAAACTTCATCTGTAGAAGTAATACTTTCATGTATCACATCCTGAATAGCCTCACCAGTTTCATGTACTACATCATGAACAATATCTTTTACAATACCTGCCCCTTTTACACCTACTGCTCTAGCAGCAACCTCTTCAACCGTAGTATCCACAACTTCTTCAACAACTTCCTGTACTGTGTCTATTACTTTATCGACAACATCTCCTACTACACTAGAAGTACTATCTGATCCACCTTCTGATTCAGGTTCCAATACACGGCTACCAACACCAAATGGTAATTGTGATTGCATCTGCGCTGAATCTCCTCCTACTCCAAAGGGCAGATTCGATAACTGCTCAGGTGTTTCCTCCTCTTTTGTGGGTTCTTCTGGATTTACTCCTTCAAAACTTTCCTTAAATGCATCTAAACCGGGTGGTGCAGATGGTGGTTGTATATTTTGATTATCACCTGTATCAGTTGAGACATTTTCAAATACCTGGCTACCACAACCAGGACAAGCATTACCTCTTATGAAAAGAAGTCCACAAATCTGACACTCTTGCACGCCAATCGGCCATACCAACACACAGAGGGTTTTGACACTGCCGCCTATCCGCTTGTGTATAGTATCTCATAGAAGATTACCATGAATATTGTTCCAACCACACACGTAATGAACATTACAGGTGTACCTACTCTTATCCATTCCCTAGTTGTAATTGGTCTTGGTCCACGCTCACTAATAGAGACTGTCATTACATTTGCAGAGGAACCGATTGGAGTGGCATTTCCACCAAATCCGGCCCCCATAGCCAGTGCCCAAAATAATGGTGCGGGGTCTGCTCCATAATCCACTTGGAGTTGTAGGATGACTGGAATCATTGCTGCAGCAAAGGGAATATTATCTACAATTGCTGATGCAAATGCAGACACCCAAATCACTGCAACTGCAAGTAGAAGTTGATCTCCTCCACTCAAGTCCCATACCCATGTAGCCAACTTGGTCAACCAACCAACTTCTGCAATCGACCCCACCAGGATAAATAATCCAACAAAGAAAAGTAATGCTTGCCATTCTACTTTCGCCATCACCTCATTCAAGAACCCTTCAGTATGTTCGTGGTCAGGATTTCGATGTGCTAAAACCAATGCAATACCTGCACCAGCCAAAGAAATTGTATGGATTGCAACATGAACGTGGAATATATGCTTAATTGGCTCATGAAGCATGAAACCTAATACTGTCAATCCCAATACCGCCAACGTAACCTTCATCATCTTCATATCTTCAATTGCATCCCATTCATCTTGCTCTAATATCTCCTGAACATGTGGTGATTTTTGAGTTCTCCATTCACGGTAATAATACCTCATATAAGCTAAAGTGATTCCCCAAGCAAAGAACGTCATAATACCTAGGTGAACCAAGAATCCGTTAAATCCAAATCCATCAATACCCTCTCTCGCTGTTGCAGCTGCAATCATAACATTTGGAGGATCGCCGACCATCGAGGCAACCCCTCCCGTATCAGACAAAATAGCCTCGGCCAATAAAGGAGGTATCGGGTTTATTTCCAACTTTTGACACATTCTTAATGTGATTGGTGCTATGATTATTATTGCTGTAACATTATCAATGATTAAGGAAACTAATGTAGTGAAAGTTCCCAAATATACAATTAGCATCCAAGGATCTCCTTTCGATAATTTTGTTGCTTTAATGGCAAGATATTCAAAGAACCCTGACATCTCTAGAAGTACTGCAAAAATCATCATCCCCAATAGTAATCCGATAACTTCAAATTCAATCCAACTCAACATTAAATGCTCTAAATTATGATAATGTCCTCCATCGAGAGCGCCATCGAACACCCCACTAGCATGACCATAAGCCACAATGGCAATGCAACCCAACCATG
>CAYSJV010000127.1:2220-2992 GCA_964431435.1 uncultured Candidatus Poseidoniales archaeon | reverse complement strand
CACAATCTGGCCATATGGTGGCGTGAATAGCACAGGATAAAATCAGTTCGCTTGAAAAATTCTAGGATATCGATTAATGGTAAATCAGTACACGGGTATTCATGGCCGACATGATAGCTGCACAAATTTCGATAGCAGTCGGCTTGATTGGTTGGGCAATTGGATGGAGGGGTGGGATGATTCGCATGCGTGGATTTTATGACATGCCTTCTGCAACTAGAAATCTTATGTTTGGATTTGTGTTTGGCGCATTAGTGGCATTAGGGATAGACCAGGTCATGTATCGTCCTGCATACAAAATTGCATACAGCGAAGGAGTGTTTCCTGTCGACATAATTCTGACTGGTTTTTTAGTTGGAATGTTCGTATCAACACTGAGTCACTACTTACTTACAAGAAAGTCTGTAAAATCCACAATTTCACACACAACATCTGGATGGGCACTTGGTTTGGGCGTAGGATCAATGATTGTAGTACGACTTGGATATTACAAATTTGATATGGCATATGATTTCAATTCCATTACAACAGTTTGTTTGATGGCAGTATTTATTCCTTGGATTGAGGCATTGGTATTTTGTTGGCATGGATCTAAAATTCATGAGTCAAAAATATGGAGTTCTATCATTCTCTCTGCAATGGCACACACTTTTGTTTATTTTTTACTAGTATATGCTATGATGAACATTCAACCTCTCGTTTGGGTAATTTTCGTAATTTTCATAATGTTAGCTCAAAGAACCGCTGATGAAAAATGGATTCCTATGGCACT
>CAYSJV010000127.1:0-2210 GCA_964431435.1 uncultured Candidatus Poseidoniales archaeon | reverse complement strand
CGAAGAAATGCGTTTTTGAGTGAATCAGAATAGCAGTATATTGAGTAATTTGTGATAAATCAAGCACAATGGTTATGGGTTCCCATTGCAGCATTTGTCATATGGGAAACTGCCCATTCTGTATGGCCCCTTGTTTAGCAGATGACGATATTTGCTTTTCTTGTGGCCGCGTCATATCTGGTTCACGTGGCATGGGGGCTAGAAGTAAGAAGGATTTTGACACGTCCGCTACAAGGGGTAGAGCACAAAAAGGGCTTGCACCAACTATGAGGATGGCTGAACTTTCAAAGCGCAGGAAGAAAAAAGGAAAAACAAAGAATTTAGCATTAGTAGGTGTAATTGCTTGCGTTTTTATGTTCACTCCAGCACAGGAGTTATTGTTTGGCCAATTTGAAAATGTTGAAGAATTAATTTCTGACGCGATTTCTCCAGTCCATTATTATCCAGTAGAAACCACATATACTGTGCAAAGAACGATTTCATTGACAAATATGGATAGTGGGTCACGTTCCTTCGAGTATAGCATCTCAGTTCCACTGGATCGGACGACGCGAGGGTATCAAACGGGATCTTATACTACACAAAATATACCCGAGCCAGCTGAATATATTCAGGAATTCACATCAATTTCTATTGTTACCGATACTCAGGTTTACGAACTACCATTAAGTGAAATAAATAATCAAACAGATCTCAAATCAAGAGATGAGGGCGATTCGATATCAACCGGGGGAGTACTCTCTAAAATTTTCTGGCCAGGGAAGGGTAGCACGGATCTTGACAAGTGCCCTTATGGAACTTGCCTGAAATGGACTGGTTCTATTGCATCAAATACAGAATCTAAATTAGTAGTACAATATGATGTTAAATCTACTTCTTACACCTGGTGGGGTCATGATAAAGTTGATTCATCCGTACATGGGAAATCTGGTGGTATGACTTATCAGACAAGCGGTACACTGAATGATGTTAAAACTAGAGCAGGTGGACAATATTGGAATACATTTGGTAATAATGCAAAATGGTTTGATCGTGGCAATGGTAATTATGCTGTAGATGGAGTTAATTCAGCTGTTAAATCGGCTGCAATAGAAATTGAGGCAGGACTTCCTAGCACTGCCGATGGAAATGCATATGCATATGCTAGGGGATCATTCGAATATATCAGAGATCATGTGACATATGCTAGGGGATTGACAACCCCTAGAAGTGGTCCTTCTTGTCTTTCTGCTGGAATTGGAGACTGTGATGAGCAATCAAACCTTTTGATGAGTTTACTCAGGGTTAAGCAGATACCTTCGTGGTATGAATTTGGAGCACTAACTGGCCATACATTTAGTTCATGGGAAGCACATGGCTGGTCAAACATAATGCTTCCATTTTCAGGTGAGTGGTGTGCTGAAAATGGATATGACACAAATTCCTGTTATATTGTAGCATCTGTGGACGTTACCAACAATATGTGGTTATTGAAGCCAACAACTGCAGTATCTACATGGATTGAGCAACCAGGAGCGGGCCAAGAACCAATAGAAAATTTCTTCTATAGAATGTATTACAACGCACAATTAATGCTTTGGGAAGAGACTTGGAAAACGATAGGAACACCACTGACTAAGGGCGGTACATTTACAGTTAGAGAAATGACCGAGGAGTTCTAAAACGATTGTCCAGCCGGGATATAGTAGGGGACCATTATGAGGATAATAATCGGTGGCGCTGGAGAAGTAGGATGTGGGCTTGCTAAATCACTTATTGCAGAGGGAAAAGTCGTAGTATTAATTGACAATAATCCCATGGCTGTCAAAAATGCGCAAATGCTAGATGCACTTGTTATTCAAGGAGATATTACTCATCGTGGCAAGTTAGAAGATGCGGGTATTGCAGATGCAAGAGCCTTTGTTGCAGCCACAGAATCTGATGAAAAAAATTTGGTTGCATGTGCATTAGCCAAGCATACTAGGAGTGTTTTACAAGGACAGGTCGGAGATGATGATGATTTTCTTTCAATTGCCAGAGTAAATGACCAAAATATGCTTGAAGAAAGTAAATCTGGGTACTTGCTTGAGTGGTGCGGAATAGAGCATGTTGTAAGCCCAATCGAAGATTCAGTTTCTAGATTGATAAGTGGTTTGAAATCAACTTCTTTTGAGGAAGTTATAAGCCTGGGATATGATGCATATATTGTTGAATTAGAATTGAATAAATCT
>CAYSJV010000126.1:0-3032 GCA_964431435.1 uncultured Candidatus Poseidoniales archaeon | reverse complement strand
AGATGATGTTCATACAAATATCTCAGATATCCCGATCCAAAATGCAAATCAAGGGCTTTATCCAAATTGTGGAACCAGTCGAGACTATGGATACGGCGTGATGGGATTCCCCACATTCACATTCGAGACTGACGACGAGCAATGGGTGCCGGGAACTGCTGAGGCGTTATCTGAACGGCTCGGAGAAGAAATGGACGTTATGCGATACCTAATTACCAACGTTTGGTATTGGAGAGCACGATTATCAGTTACTACACTCTCTTTTGATGGGAATGCAATCGAATTGAATGTCGAAAATTTGGGAAGGGCAACCACTGCAAATGTAACCCTCCATTACATGGAAGGAGAAGAAATAACGTGGCACTCAGAATTGTTTGGTGTAAATGCAACGAACAGTACACACGTCTATCTAGATGCTTCGAATCTTACTTTAACTGAATCTGGTTATTTTGAATTGCACTATCAAAAACGAGTTATCAATTCAGCAATGTGGGTTGAAGAACTAGTAGATATGCCTCTACATATTTCAGAGGGAAAAAGTTCAAGTTTCTTATTTGGACCATCATTTTCCACCACACTTGCCATCTTGGCATTTGCTTCCATATTTTCGAGAAAAACGCTAAAAGATGAGTGAAAAATGCATTGTTTACTTAAAAAGTTGGCTTTCGTGAGATTTTTAAGAGTACTAACATTCAATAACTAAATGTTCAACGACGAGTTTGGCGAGAACATGAAGTACTCAGTAAATGAAATAGAAGGAATGGGAGAAACCCTTATTTTACCACTTTTTGAAGGTGTAAGTAAAGTCCCTAATCTTGGCATGAATGGATTGATAAGGAAAATGAAAATACAGTTGAAATCTGCAATAGAAAGTTCTGATTTCACTGGAAAAGGGGGAGAATTTCTTGAACTTTGGAGTGAGGAACAAAAAATCATTCTAATTGGAATGGGTACTGAAGGTGGAATTAGTAATAAAAAATCCAGAGATACTGGAGGAAAGATATTATCAAAATTATCAAAATATCACGGAAGTGAGATTACACTTAGATTTACAAAAGGATGGAAACTAAATTTGATGGTTGCATTTGTAGAGGGAATGATGTTGAGTGATTATGAATTTGACGAATACATTACAATAAAAGATGATGATGATCAAAAAGTAGGAGATATCCATCTAACAATACAGGCTACAAGTAGGTATCTAGAAAATCTAAAAACAAATATCTCAAATTGTGATTCAATATCTGAAGGTGTAAAACTAAGTAGAGATCTAGCAAATGCCCCTCCCAATGTAATGTACCCAATGGCCTATGCAGAAAAAGCAGTTAATTGGGCTAAAGGTAAAAAAAATGCGGATGTAAAAGTAATTGACTGGGATGAATTAAACAAAGAAAAAATGGGTGGACTAATAAATGTTGGAAAAGGTAGTGCAAGAAAACCATGTATGGTTATTTTTGAATTAAATAAAAAATCAAAATCCAATCCACCTGTATTAGTCGGGAAGGGAATTACATTCGACACTGGAGGAATATCCATCAAACCATCATCAGGAATGGATGAAATGAAACTAGATATGCATGGAAGTGCAACCGTATTTGGTGTAATTCATGCATTACACGGAATTGGATACGATGAGCATATTGTAGGGATTGCTTGCTTAGCAGAAAATATGCCCAGTTCCAATGCATATCGGCCGGGAGATATCATATCTACATATTCTGGAAAAACAATTGAAGTATTGAATACCGATGCTGAAGGAAGAAAAGTTTTGGCAGATGGGTTGTGGAAAGCTGGAGAATACAATCCACGATTTATTGTTGATTTAGCAACATTAACAGGTGCAGTCGTAATTGCACTAGGAACTGAAGGAAGTGGATTGTGGACTAACGATGAATCATTAGGAAAGAGTATCTGCAAAGCCGGAAGCGAATGTGATGAATTAATTTGGCAAATGCCATTGTGGCCTGGATTTGAAAAGGAGATGACTGGTTCGAAAGTTGCTGATGTCAGAGATTTAGGAAAAACCAGATGGGGGGGCTCAAACACTGCTGCTGCATTTTTGAAACAATTTGTACCTAAAAATAGCGATGGGGATGTGATTCCATGGGCGCATATAGATATTGCAGGAACTGCTGGAATGGGCGGTCAAAAAGAAAATTCATTTGTTAAACACGGTGCAACAGGAGTACATGTAAGAACACTAGTACACATGCTTCATACTATGGAACAATAATGAGTGATTTAACATAGATTGTGCGACTAGTTCTCTTTTTTACCAGCAATAACGAGCGTGCCTGCGGAATCTGAAGTCACATTTGCTTTCCAAGAAATTATGGAATCAAATCCGCATTCATTCCAAAGTGTCTTCCACTCATCCTCACTTTTTGTATTCATAAAAACTCCAACCTTTTCTGGCCAGGTGAGGCTATCTTCATTTTCAAGGTAGTGATCAATACCCACAATCAACCAACCATCTGATTTAAGCCAAGAGTCATGTATATTCTTCAACAAGGTTTCAGGCTCTTGAAGATAATATAAAAATTCCATAGAATGAACGATATCGAACTGTGAATCTGGCATGAAATCAGGAAGTAATGCTATCAGATAATTCCCCTCTGGATCTATTTGGTGGGCTTTTTCTATCATAGTGTTGGAGCCATCAATTCCTACAGCAAAATCACAAAGTGGATTCTCTTGAAAGTGTCTTACTACCCACCCATTTCCACAACCAACATCAATTGCAGAGAATGTTTTTTCTCGTTCTTCCATTTTATCGAAAACAAAGCTGAGCATTTCTTTAACTGCTTCAGAATGTCCTTGTTCCATTCCCACATCTTTGCCTTTTATAGCCCAGTCATCAAAAACTTCCACTGCAGTACGAAGTCCCATTATTTGGTGCATAGGTTAGAAGTTCATAAACAAAAGGGGGTGCGTCCACTTTTAATCATCCACAAATGGCAAGTTAATTGCACTTCAAACCAACTTATCACCAACCTAAAACCTAAATTAGTATTAATGTCCCTAAATAATAA
>CAYSJV010000125.1:0-3267 GCA_964431435.1 uncultured Candidatus Poseidoniales archaeon | reverse complement strand
CCATGTCACAAGGAGCAGATCCACTAAGAATGATGTATGTTGGGATTTTAACAACACTTTTGCTGCTAACCGGATGTTTTGGTTTAGTAGAAGATGATGTTATTGATTCAACTTCAGGAGAAGTCACAGATCAACAGTTTTCAGATTTGGAAAATAGAGTGTTTGATGTTGAAACATTAGCCGCATCTCATACAACTGATATTGCAGATTTAGATGCAAGAGTTACTCTAATTGAATCAAACATGCTTACGATTGCTGATGTAATGGCAGCACTTCCACCTGGTGTGGATTTGTCAGATTATTTGACTTCAGCAGACATTGCTAGTTTAGTTTCAGATGCACAAACAGCACAGACAGCTATACAGATGTCGGCAGCAGATATCGCTGCATTGGAACAGGATGTTGCAGATTTGGAAGCCGATTTACAGGCATTGCAAAATGCGAATCCTGGTGCAGGAGGATCAAGTTATCCACCTATAATAAAGAATTTTGAATTATTCATCCAAGATACATATTATTATGACGATGGCAATCTAGCAGGACTTGGTGCAGTGTATCCTGATGCATTAAATCAGCAGACAGGGGTCTATGTACAATGCTCGATATATGATGTGGAAGGGGATGATTTAGATACAGTTGGTTTAGATATTGATCATGACGGTATAGCTGACTATTCAATTAACACAATTTATGTTGAAACTTCTGGATCTTATATCTGTGATTCATCAGATACCTTCATTGATAATGGTGACTTCACTTACAATGACGATTTCAGTGACCCACGCATAGAACTTATTGGGGCGTTAGGAGTTGAAGATGATACAGGTGCATGGACATGGGATGCTAACTGGGTTACTTCATGGGATATCACGACTTATGAAAGTTGGATGATATATGTTAACGGTATTAATTTTGAAGTTCAAGATCACCCTGACAGTATTTTATGGGGGACAGAAAATAATTATGATCATCTATTCGAATTTGGATATTCTTGTGATTTCTATGATGATGCGGGCAACCCGACCGGAATGACAGGGGCTTTGTGCCAAGATATTGTACCTGTGACTTTCGGAGATGTACCTGATTATCCCTCATATTTAACTCAAAATGAATACAGAATTAAACTAAGTGTGTCAACTACAGATGGTGGATATTGTACACCAGATGGTCTAAGTCATACCGGCTATTATGACGACTGTTTTGTGAGTGCTGGTCTTGGTTTTCCAAATGCTCAAAACGTGTATGATATGACGGAGGGCGGTATTTCGATGGCAGGGATAACAATTTCTGAGAATTGGGATGGCCATTACACCAACCGCATGTGTGCTGCCGATGGGTACAACTCTAATACACCAGCTTGCACAGCAACAGTATCTATTTACTTTCAACAATTCAATGATGATCATAGTGGTATGGCAAATCCTTACCAAACTTTGTTCACTGAGACTATTACTCTAGACTTATACTAGTTGAGGAATTTATGGACCATAGCATGAACTTCGCTATCTTGCATCAACTTTCTTTGTTGCTTAGCGATTTCAAACATGTGTGAAACTAATTCATCAGAAGTATCATATCCATTCTGTTGTAACCACCAAATGATATTTGATTTACCACTCATGTGACCTATTCGAATTTTCTGTTGAAGACCATAATCTCCTGCAGGAACGCCAGAATATACTCTATCTGCTAGCCAATGATCACCTTTCTTCATTGCCTTGATTACTGCAGATGCATGAACACCAGTCCCAGTTTCAAATGCATCTTCTCCAAATACTGGATAATTACGAGGCAAAGCAACTTCCACATATTCGTGTGCTTTTGCCATGTATTCGCTTAGTAATGTCAAATCATTATCTATGACTCCCATCAAACTCAAATTGACAAGTGTTTGATCTAATGGAGCATTACCTGCCCTTTCACCAACACCTAACGCTGTGCCGTGAATTACATCAGCACCAACTTCTGCTGCTGCGATATTGTTTGCAACTCCTAATCCTCTATCTTGGTGTCCGTGCCAATTTACTTCTATATCACGGCGTTTTGCACCAGAATCAGGAATTACCTCATCTTGAATAAATGTCAAAAGTTTTCGAACCCCATTTGGAGTAACATGTCCACATGTATCGCAAACACAAATTCTGTCTGCACCTAATTCTATTGCTCTAGAGTATACTGCCTTAATTTCTTCAGGTTTACTTCTTGTTGTATCTTCAGTTACAAACATTACAGGGATATCATTGTCTACAGCAAAAGAAACCGCTTCCTCACAGGTGGATAGAATTCTCTCCATAGTCCATCCTTCTGCAAATTGTCTGATGGGGCTAGTACCAAGGAAAGCACTAGCTTGTATTTGCATTTCATATTTTGCTTGAAGATCTACTAATGGTTCTATGTCGCCAATAACAGTCCTAACTGCACATCCTGGCCTTATTTGCATACCTTCGTCTTTTATTGCAGAGAGTAGTGCTTCAATATGATCAATGTGCTGAGGCCCAGCTCCAGGTAGGCCTAAGTCTACTTTTTGTATTCCCAACTTTTCCATGTATCGAAGCAACTCAATTTTTTGCTCAATTGTAGGGTTTCTTGCACTTGGACTTTGCAAACCATCCCTAAGAGTTTCATCATCAAACCAAATTGGGTGCGGATGATTAGCAGGGTCTCTTTTGATGGAATAATCTATTTTATTCCAGTCATAAATTAACTCATTCTCTTGCATAGTTCCAACTCCGCTCAGAACTCCAGAACAAAGACAAGTGTTTGAAGTAGTCGGAAATTATTCTTCTTCTGAATGTTCAGATTCATCGAGAATTATGTCATCTTCATGTAATAAATCGTATGGGAGTCGAGCGGAGAAAATGATTTCATCAACAAATCCCCCTCTATCCTTATCGCGTAATTCCATCACACGGGTACCTTTTGTTGCTTTACCAGAAGTTTCCTTTGTTTGTTCGGAACTTACACGAATCATCATACCTTTGCCAGTAAGTAAGAATACTTGATCACCTAAATCTGGGATTGTATGTACTCTTACTATCTCATCACCTTGTACTACGTCTAATTTCATGGTCAGAACTCCTCCAGCGCCACGGCTTGTTTTACGATATCCATCACGTTCAGGAATAATATTTCCATCATCGTCCACTTTTGTCACACCTTCTGTAATCATTTCACCAGAACCTAGTCTACTGCGCTTTGCCATACCATATTTCGAGAGAGTTAGCACTTGTGTGTTTTCATTGGATGTTGCAATCATTCCTATTACTT
>CAYSJV010000124.1:0-3276 GCA_964431435.1 uncultured Candidatus Poseidoniales archaeon | reverse complement strand
GCTAAGATTACCTGCATGTGACCATTCTTCAACCCCATCTGAGTTAACATCAAGACCTGCACTGACATCGTTTTCACCTGCAAATGTTACTGTCAACTTAGGGCCATGTGTTAGGTTCTCACTGGAAGTTATCCTAATCATAGAACCATCTGGTTTATTTGTATTTTCAGAGCCTTGAAATAAGATACCATAATTTGCACTACTACCATTTACCCATTCTTGAATTTGATCAGTGAAACTTGTTGAATTAAATGTAATCCATGTCCCTTGCATATTTGCTGGTGTATCAGCTAAACTATCTATTGAGGAACCCCTATCCAAAGTTCGATCACTTGCACCCGTGGTAGTCCATGCATAATCTACGCCCGTCAAATTGTCCATGGCATTATTCCAAGTTACTCCAGAAGCCTGCTGTACTGGCATATTATTTTCAAGCCCCTCAGTCCAATCCTTCAATAATGGATACAAAGTATAAGTTTGAGTTGTTGTAACTGGTTGACCAGTGTTTGCATTTGTCACTACGGCATCAACATAAAACTCAAGTGATGAGGATTGCACTTCTGCCCCAGGTATCGCAGATAAATCAAACCAAAACGTACCGCGGTAGATATGCCAATTTGACCACTGAGTTTTTCCTAAAACAACATGAGGTGCTGCACCATAATTACAGTCAGCATGAGTAACATTTCCCCAAGTTGGATTTGGTCGGTGAAGATATGAATCTCTTACATCTGAGCCAGAAAGTACTAATTCATTCAGGGATGAAATATTGAGGTTAGCAGAATTCACAAATGCATCTGCAGGAAGGCGAATTGAATATGAATTATTTTGACCTGAAGACAAGTTGAGTCCTATTTTATTTCTACCATTGGAAAATTCATCTACGAATCCATAGGATCCATTTCCTGGCCCCCCGAATCCCCACTCAAAATCACCATCATCACCTATGTCTATACCGATCGAATCTGGTCTTGCATCCTGTGCATCTGGAAGCCCACGCACATCAAAACTAGCTGTACTGACTACTGTTGTGTGCCCCAGAGTGATATTTGTGGAAACATCATACCCAGCGCTACTGAAAGTGAGGTTTACTGAATTTGGTTGCCCTGTCATTCCAAATTCTGAAACAGTATATGCAGAAGATAAACCCACCATATCATGTGGAATTAAAGATGAGAATAATAAGATCAATACAATTGAAAAAATCCCAAATGAATGACTCTCATCCTTGCGATTCATGGGTCCCACTCCCCCTCTTCCTCTTTAATAGAATTCCGTATCGGATTATCATGGGGGATGGTAAGAAACCTTTGATTCCACTCACATCACCATGGTTCAATCAATATAGCACAAGTATGTCTATTTATGAAATTATTAAATCACGGACATTTAGTCTCTCATATCTCGCGATTATTTTGTTAATCTGGTATTTCCTTGGTTTTGGCCATTGGGGAAGTCGTCGTTGCGAAACATTGGGTGAGCAGTTGGCATGTGCTAGTGCAATTTGGCCTAGCGAAATGTTCACAGCTCCACATGAATATGTACTTTCATTTATCACATCACCGTTCTTCCATAATGATTCTCCACATTTGATATTTGTATTAATTGGAATAATGATATTTTGCCAATCATTTGAAGCATATGCAGGACCAAAAGCAACTGCAATCATCTTTTTTTCTGCAATTACATTTACGGGGTTAGCAATGGGGTTAATGGTGAATGTTGGATACTGGATTTCTCCTGAAAATACATTTTTCAGTCACGCCATGAATCGTAGTTGGATGGGCGGCTCTGTAGGGATGATGGGCGTAATTGGTGCATTATCTCACTACTCTCGAAATAAATGGATAATTCCTGTAATTGTTATCTTGTTTGAGGTTTGGAACAGATATGAGAATGGTATGAATGAGTACATCACTTTTGGTCACCTTACAAGTGTACTGTTTGGGTTTGTAGTTTGGGGAAGGTACCTATCATATTCCAACGGGAATGAATTTACAATGGCTGAAGAATAGTTGGTTGGAAATAATCAAAAACCAATTCAGAGAGGGGTTATTATGGGAGAGGTAGAAGATGCCAAAACTGGCATTCAAAATGTCAAACTTCCAGAGAGAGTTATTGATGGAAAACCAACAATGTATGGTTTTCAAACCTGCCCTTTTTGCTGGAAAATAAGAGCATTATTGAGATACAAAGAAGTTGAGTTTCGAGAAGTCGAAGTCGATCCTATGAAAAAGAAAGAAATTTCTTGGTCAAAAGAATGGAAAAAAGTACCCATATATGTTGAGTCTGATGGAACTCAAGTGAATGATTCAAATGATATACTGCACTGGATAAACAAAACACATACTGGAGGAAATATATTTCAAGAAGCTAAAGTAGATCCTGAACAGGACAGATGGATGGATTTTTCAAATGATATTTTAGGGAAGTCAATTGTTGCAGTTATTTATAGAACTTACAAGACTAGTCGGCATGCACTTCGCTATGTTTCTGAAATTGATCAATTTAGTAAATTTAGTGCCTGGAAATCCGTATGGCTGGGTGGAATTATCATGAAAATGGTAGGTAAATCACGTGCTAAAATGTTTGAAAAAGATCCTGAAGAGAATTTACAATATCAGTTAGATGTAATGTCTTCAGGAATAAGTGGGGTGTTTTTCGGTGGAGATGTACCTAATGGTGCTGACTTTGCAAATTTTGGAATACTTAGGTCAATGCAAGGGCTTAATGGGTTTCAGATAGTTAAAGATCACAAAAACGTATCAAAGTGGTACAAAAACATGCAAGATATTGCAAGTTGTCACTAGTTTAGTGGGTATCCTTGCGTGAAGAATGCACGAATGGGTATACACTGGGTCTTTTCGGAATTGCCGGAACAAATATTATGTAAACTAGACTTGTCATATGACAATATATGGACTCTCCAAAGTCGATTGAAAATGAAGTTTCCACAGATTCAAAAGGATCTTTGAAAAAATGGTCTCAAGCTTTTGTGTGTAGCATATTGCTTGCAATAATTGTATTTGCTATGGTTTCAGTTTATGCTAATTTTCAGGGCCCTGATAGATACGAATCAAAAGAATATCATATACCCATAGAGAATGATGGGCATTACATTGCGAGTGGGGTCAGTAAACCACCTACCAGTGTATCTGGATGTATTTTTCAGATTGGGGCAACACAAGGAGGAGGTTTCGATATACTCAATGGTGAAAAGGGTATCAGATTAGGGGTAGTCGATTGCGATAATGGTGAAATTGAAGAAATTGGTCA
>CAYSJV010000123.1:0-3285 GCA_964431435.1 uncultured Candidatus Poseidoniales archaeon | reverse complement strand
TTATCGACAAGCCCAGGAAATGTTTCAGCATATCTACGTACTTTGAAAACGTTGTTTTGATAGCTATTTTGTTGACCTCCTTCTGGAATACTTTCACCTTGATGCAATTCTCCACTGCTGACTTTTGGATTAATATATTTCCATACGGTCTCTCCATCTAAATTTACTTCATAGAAAGTACCTTTTGGACCGTATGTAATTAGTGTATTTCCATTTGTTAACCTTTCAACACCAGATATTGATGTAGCATACATATCTGTTCCAATATCCCATGTCCAACTTGCTGTTCCAGGTCCCCATGAATTTCCAACTTCCAAGGGGTAACTTCCAGAAACAACAGGAACATCAATTACATCCGCTGAAGAATAACCTCTACCTTGCCCGTTGTTATATACAATCAGATTTCCTTCTCCGGGCCTACCTTCTTCAATCCATTGAATATCATGTTGTGCAAACAACTGCTGGTCACTAGATGTTCCTGCAGCATATGATTCAGGATTCCCCCATCGATACAAGATATCTCCACCTTTTCCAGAATTGCCCCCTGTATGCCCACTCGCTTCTAGAGTGGTTGTACTGTGGTCAATAATGTATATCTCATTCATATTTTTACATGAGAATGCAATTTGATCAAGCACTTGATTGTAATCGATACCATTGCAATGCATCCAATCACTTCCACCTGCCTTTGGACCAGTTATATCAACAAAATTTATGTCGAATAATTCCGGATGGTCGGCAATAGTTCCATAGTTACTCTTTGATGAATCATAATCTTGAATCAGATGATCCCATGCATGCCATTCCCACACGATATCAGCATCATTTGAACCAATTGGTTGAACTTCAATTATATGATCAGGCCAAAGAGTCGAATCTTTCATTTTACTTGGATCACGTCCCGCCTGAGTTGCTTCTGCTTCAGATTTGGACTCCCAAGCAATCATGAGAAAATTGCCATTTGGCATAGGTTCAATATCATGGTGACTCCTAACATTTTCATCTGAATATTCCCAATACCATTCCAATTCACCATCCCATGAAATCCTCTCTACTCTACCTGCAGTTCCGCCTGCAGAGAATGATCCTGCTGCACTAGAGCCAAGATTTGCAGTACGCAGCACGTCACCATCTTCAAGCAGGTACGCAGATAGCGCTGGACGATAACCCCCAGGGGATTCCCAAGAATGTACTTCTCTGCCATGAATATCAATAAGATATGTTATGTCTGATGACATTGGTGAAAATAGAGTATATCCCGGGTTTACACTATTATTACAATAGATGAGCCCCATTGTCCAAGTATCATTTCTCTCGGCATCACAAATTACGTCTTCTTGTGCTATTGTAGTTTGATCTGAACTTACATTTTGTGGGAGACACAGTAATACTGAATTAAGCATCAATAGTATTAGTAAACTAGATTTATATTTTTCAAACACAAATAACCCATATAAGCATACTTTTTGAATTAGCCGCTTTTGTGTGTTATTCTCATTTCAGATAAAAGGACATTCAAAGTCCAAACTCCATCCACAATATTGAGCACCTAGATAGTTGTTGTAGGCAATTATAATATCCCATCTTCCACATACTCTAAATGACTCGCAATGCTCACTCACAAAATTAACTATAACGCCCCACTCATTAGTTGTAATATGTGCAACCCCATTAACTTGTATAACGCCCTCTTTAAACCACATTTCTTTACCATCAAATGCATCCAATATATGTTCTTCTAATTCTTCTCTTATGTCTTTCAGTTGATTCTTTACACTCTTACTTAATCCGCTTATACTGGTATTTCCTATCATATGTATATATGGATTCTAATGCTTATTAACCCGTTGAATACTCGCATCTATCCATACATATTTACTTCAGCAGAGGGAGGGTTTTTGTATGCCAATAATTGCACTCTAATCTTCTCCCCCTTTTCATTTTCAAATGAAGCATAGTAAGTTGTAACAAGTACATTGTTGCCTGTGCTACTCAACTTTCCCAAATCTTTACTCAAATCAAAAGATAAGGATATAATCTCCCCCATTCTGTTTGAATACACTCTATTTTCTTCGTCTTCCATGAATATTTTATTGTGATGAATCTTATAATATAATATGGCAACCAATGAAAAAATAAACACGTACTCAGTTGAACCGAGACAACATATTGAAAAGAATTTGAAGCATAGGCTTCTTGTTGAGAGTGATGAGGATAGTAGTATCGAGTATCTTAATTTCGGCATTAATCCTTTTGGCAGGATGCTTTGGTTCTACTGAATCAACTCTCAGTTCTAGTGATGGAAATAATAACGATCTTGGAGAAAATATAACCACCACAGAAAATGAAACAATTACCGAGAACGAAACTACTACAGAAAACGAAACTACTACAGAAAATGAAACTAGTGAAGATACTAAAACCTATTTCTTCAATTGCATGGGATTTAATGAATACTGTTATCGCACTTATGACGATTTCACCTTTGCTGAAACTCATAATTCATTTGCTACAACTGAAGATCAAGTATACTACCCCGCATCTAATCATGATACTGGGTTAACTGCTCAATGGAATGGGGGTGTACGTGCATTCATGTTAGATACATATCATAATGATGAGATGGGTTCAGATAACCCAAACCCTGAACCAAGCGATATTGTATTTTGTCACGGAGATGCAAATGGTGTTATTCATCCTTGTTCATATAGTGAAGTTGACGCTTTTGCTTGGCTCAATAAATTAAGTGACTTCATGGATGATGATGAGACGCAAATCGTTACATTATTGTTAGAGAATTATGTTCCTGCAAACCACCTTGAATATTTGTTTAATGAAACAGGACTTCTAGAAAGAGCATATGTACACAAAATGGGAGATCCTTGGCCAACATTGGGAGACATGGTTCTTTTAGGAAAAACATTGGTAATATTTTGGGATGAAGGGGATACATCAGAATACCCATGGCTACATCATGCTTGGAGTCATAGTTGGGATACAAATTACGGTGAACAAAATGAAGAAGATATGAATTGCGACGTAGGTAGAGGCGATATAAATCAACCTGTTTGGCACCTTAATAATTGGTTAAGCAATGCAATAGGTTTGTCCGATCCAACTCGTTCAGAAGATATCAACTCTCATGATAAAATCCTACAAAGAGCACTGGAATGTTGGCAAGAAGTAGGAAATAGACCCACATTCATTGCGGTAGACTGGTGGGAAGATGGAGATTTGGTTGCAGTTGTAGATGAACTTAACAAAATGGAAAATTGGGATTCTTAA
>CAYSJV010000122.1:0-3328 GCA_964431435.1 uncultured Candidatus Poseidoniales archaeon | reverse complement strand
AACAGGCGGTGTACTTGGAACATACGCTGCATATCTAGCATGGGGTGAATGGTAATGGTTAGGAAAAAAGCACATGCAAGTCACATCCTAGTAAATTCTAAAGCTGAGGCAATTCAAATAAAAGTTCTAATTAACAAAGCGCAAGATTTCGAAAAGTTTGCAATGAAAAAATCCTCTTGTCCTTCGGGTAAAAGAGGAGGAGACTTAGGCTGGTTTGAAGAAGGTCAAATGGTGTCAGAATTTGATGAGGCTGTTTGGTCAATAGAATTGAATAAATGCAGTCAACCAATAAAGACTGAATTTGGACATCATCTAATATGGGTTCATGAAAGAAAAGAATAATCCACTCATCTGTCCAAATAATACGGCAGATTATTGATTGAGATACTAGACCCAATTACATGGGCGACAATTCTCCTCCACCAATGGCTTTTGTACCTTCTATTGAAAATGAGGAAGGAGATTTGATGGGACTTGGTATATTTTCAACTGAAGAAAAAGCAAACGATGTTTTGCGTGAATACCTAAAAAATGCCTGGATGGTCAAACTAAAATCTGCACAAGTGGTAGTATGGGAAATTGATATTGCAGGTAAAGATGGATCTGTAGTTCTAAGACATATGATACCAAAGACATGTCCTGTATGTGAAAGGGAATGCTTTTGGATTGATGCAATAAATTACAATGCGTTATGCTATGCTGATACATGCCAAGCATGGATAGAAGAAGGTACAATTAATCCTGAGCAAGTGGATTGTGGTTGGCCTGTTGTTGGATTCATAGCCCACTGTGAAAATATTGATGATGCATTAAATTTACTTGACAAATTTGGTGCAAGAATTAGAGCAGGAATGGATATTCCCCAAATTAGAAAATCGTTTGAAGAAGAATAATTACATTTCTTCTAATGGTATGATACCCAAAGTATTACAACCATTCCTCAAAAGATGTCGGGTTGCTTCACTAACTGCAAGATAGTTAACATTAATTCCTCCATCATACAAAATTTTGCAATCTCGATAAAATGAATTGAAGCAAGTTGCTAATTCTAATAGATATGAACAAAAGAGGTTAGGCCTTTTTTGAATTACAGAATTTGATACTTCATCTTTGAAGCGTGCTAATGCTCTGATTAAATTCGAATATGAAGGTGGGTGTTCTGATTCAACAATATCATTCGGCTTCCAATCACTTAACAAAGACTCAATATTGTAACCTTCACTGGTTAATTTCTTGACTATCGAACATGTACGTGTGTGGCTATACATTATGAATGGTGCAGAATTTGCCTCAAAAGAAAGCGCCTCTTCCCATTTAAATGTAAAACCAAAGTCGGGGTTGAACCTTAATACGTTGAATCTTACTGCTGATATTCCAACTGCTTCAGATATTTCAGAAATTTGTTGATTTGAAATATCTGGCCTGCGTTCAGTTACTGCATTTCTTGCCTGTTCTATCGCTTCTAAAATAAGGTCGTCCATAAATATGACATTACCTCTTCTTGTAGACATTTTTCCTTCTGGCATTTTAACAAATGAATAAAACAACACATCAGGCACCTGAATATTTAATTCATCTAATGCTGCTGAAACTTGCTTAGATTGTAACCTATGATCCTCCCCCAATATATTGAGTAAATTATCGGCTTGAGTCCACTTCCACCTATGATATGCCACATCACGGGTAGGATACAAACTTGAACCATCACTACGCTGAAAGAAAAACTTTGTAGATTTGTTACCGCCTAATCCTTTTTTCTCTAATTCAAGATATAGGGCGCCATTTTCTGCAGTACCGCATAACTCACTTTGTGAAAGAAGATTAGAAATATCTGCAACGCTTCCATCTAATATGAATTTAGATTCAGAAGTAAAACTATCATAAGTTATGCCTAATCTTGACAATGTTTCTAACATACCATCTAAAACTGGTTTGTAGGCCTGCTCAAATCGATTAATCATTTCTAAATCTCCGTCTTCACTGAGCCGAACCATTTCTCCTAATTGCTCATCTATTGTATTATCTTCTTTCAATTTTATATTGGCTGCTTGATACCATCGTACTCTGTCATGGTCTGGTTTGCCAGCCCACTGGTTGGAGTTATTATCAGCCTCCATCTCCGCATCAAACAAGATTTTAGATACTGTATTCTCATCTAAGTTTTCAATAGCCCACGCTAAAATTGCAACCTGTTTACCCATGTCATCCACATAATATTCTGAAGTCACAGTATCTCCATTACAACGGTGCAACCTCACCATTGCATCTCCTAATATTGCATTCCTTGCCCTACCAACATGAAATGGACCATTTGGATTTGCCGAAGTATGTTCCAACAAAATATGCCTGCCTGAGGACTTTGATTTACCTGCATCAATTGGTGAGTTTAAAGCATCAACAATCGCCCATTCAAGAATCCAATTTAGTGATGCATGTATGTTGACATAAGCATTAATTGAATTTACACTAACAATTTTGATTAAATCTGAGTCTGATTCAATTAACTGTGTCAATTTATGTGCTATTTGTGAAGCGATTTCTGCTGGAGGTTTTTTGAGATTTTTGGCAAAGGCAAAGCAAGGAAGAACTAATTCACCTTGACTATCTTCAACTGAATCTTTCATCAACTTTAATGCTAAATCTGGTTCTATTCCGAATTCAGTTACAACATCTTTGACCAAGGGGGTGATTATGCTTCTCAATAATTTCAAATTCCCACCTCAACCAATTGAATACCTCAAGATTGCAGCCATACCGCCAAATCCGTTGAATAACGTTGCACCTTCTTCAGTGTCTGTCGAAATTAAGGCAACCTTTGAAGATGAATTCTGAGCTAATTTACTTAATTCATCTATGATATCTATCTCACTTAATTCTGTTATATTATCTGATTCTGTATCACATTCAGGACATATAGGCAAGGGGTCTGTTCTCGACAAACTTATTTTCCATTCATGACTACATGAATTACATTTCAATTCGGATGTTCTTTTTCTAAGTTCCTCGGATAATAGAAGTGTATCTACTGCACCTTTATCTAAAGCCATACGGATCATTTTTTCCCCGTAAGTTGCCTTAGGATATGTTCTTACTACTTCGCGTAAAAATTCTTCAACTTGTTTCTTTTCTACATCTAACTCAATTTCACTCATTACTCCGCCGGCTCTACCAACTAATTCCCTTAAACCACTTTCATTGCTGTAACCGACATCGAACAATGTTGAGATTATTTTTTTCTGAATTTCATGATGGAAATAGTCATTATTTACAACAAAATCCTTTGTGGCACCAGGTCCACCCACAATTATACCTTTCAAATCTTTAATCA
>CAYSJV010000121.1:0-3428 GCA_964431435.1 uncultured Candidatus Poseidoniales archaeon | reverse complement strand
GACAAGGTACCCGAACAGGCGATACTCTGCACATTGTATTGGATGTCGATGAAGAACATTGGGGCAAGTGGTGTGAATTTGATGTGACAGGTGCAGCGGTTAACTTACCCCTCCCTTTGAGCGGATCTGAATTCATGGAGCCACGGGTACCTTACACCGTCGATGTATTGCTCAAATTGGACATTTCAGAGCCAATATTCGTGGAGTTTGAGCAACGACTTGATGGATATACGGATCTTGATCCAGCAGTTCCAAGTTCTGATTATGATGCAAGTAATTATGGAAATTTAATTTATGTTAGACCTGTTTATGATGAAAGTAAAATTCCAATTTGGAACCAAGAAGTTTCAGTCCAGTCAGAATCTAGTTTTCCAGTAACATTGATTGCAATTGGGACTTTACTGACTCTGATTTTGTTTTGTTCTACGGTATTCATTTGGACCAGATTGAATGCACCAGAGGAAGAACTTGAAGCAATAACAAATTCAGAATCTTAAGTCAATTTTGAGGTAATGTCGAAGGACCACCAATTGGTAATGACGGCAATTGTTCCAGTTCACCCCTTAGAGATGGACCTTCAGCAAATGTTCCAAATATCCCAACACCGTAAGAACATTGGCCATTTTTTGTGTTTTCTGCAGCTTTATCTCCTGCACATGCAGCATTATGTGCTAAACCAAACCACGGCCTGCCTTTACTATCAATTACAATATCAATGAAATCACCAAAACCACCACATCTATCGTACCCGCAATCATCTTTCTCATTTTCGAGTGGGTCATCAAATGAATTTACAGAGATTGTAGTGATAAGTGGATTTTCACTGAATGAATCTGTTAAAGTAGACATGAAGCCATGCCAATTTCCGTCCCCCGTTGTTCCAATATATCCCATGGAGACTCTTCCACTAGATCCTGCGGCAATTGTTGGAAAACCAGTACCATTTACACCAGGAGGAGCAATCATTATTGGATTACTCCAAGAACCTCCAAGATCATTTGAATAACTGTAGTATGGTAAGTTATTACTCCCCATCCAAAGAGCATGAATGTTGTTATCTTCATCAGTAGCTATTGCTAATTCTTCAAAATTCCAAGTGTCTGCTGTACCTGTACTAGATGTAGGTAATTTGTGCTCAGTCCAAGTGAAACCCCCATCTTCACTTTTGTAAGCGGAATATCCTGTGCCATCACAACCAGGATTTCCCCGATAGAAATTACCATTGTTTGAACCAACGATGTGTCCAGTCAGTCCACCACTTTCGCAATCTATTGGAGCACCAGGAACTTCTACAGTCCAAGTAACCCCACCATCAAAACTACTGGAACACATAGGGAACGGATATCCTCCATTTATACAGAATACATACGTGGTATCGTATCCATATGCAGGATAAGGTGATGATGCAATTGTTTGGTGATCTTGCACTGCGGGACCAGAGACTACAGTTGGCGGGGTCCAAGTATCTCCTTCATTATCTGATTTTTCAATAGTCATTCCTACTAGTGCGTGCATATCAAATTTGAAAAGCCTGTCAGTCCAGAGATCGACATACAGGTAAGGGTCATTTGTGTTTGGTACTTGTTCAACCCCTGTATCTATTCCTAAAATGGGAACTGTAACGGTAGGTCCCATATCTTCCCAACTTTGTCCATTATCTAGTGAACGAATAATGTGCGTTCCTGAACCACAATCGATGCATGTCATGAATATGGAACCTGAATTTGTTACGCCCACTGTTGGTTCAAAGGTACCATAACCTGTTGAATAATAGGTTCCATGAGTGAAAAATGGTGTGTTATTTCCAGTTAATACAGATGAACCATTTAAAATGTAAGATGTAGATGCATTTGTTGCATTTGCAAAATGGTAGTAAGTAGTGATTGGTACATCATTTTCAAATAAAAATGGATTTATCAATTCTTCAGATGTAGAATCTTCATCATTACCGAAGCAACCACTTACAGTTCCTAGTGTAAATAGAACAACTATTAGCACCACCCTTCCATTTCGCATGTTTGGTGTGCTGAACTATTGCACTTTAATTATATTGAGAGAGAAGTGTTTCAAATATCCTGTCAATTTCATAAGGTATCTCGAACACTCCTCATGTTATGGGGGAATCGAATAACTTCCCAAGTAAAGATTTACTTGTTTGGATTGATTTGGAAATGACAGGTTTAGACCCTGTTGAAAACAAGATAATTGAGATAGCTACTATTGTTACAGACGGGCAATTAAATATTATCGCCGAAGGACCAAATATTGCAATCCATCAATCAGAATCAGAATTAGAGAAAATGGACGACTGGAATGTTAAGCACCACACAGAATCAGGGTTAGTTACAAAGGTTAGAGAAAGCAAGCATGATGATGGTTTAGCAGAACTAGAAACCCTCGAATTTCTAAAGAAATATTGTGTAGAATTTACAGCCCCCTTATGTGGAAATACAATTACACAAGATAGGAGATTTATTGAAAGATATATGCCAGAATTATATGAATTCTTACATTATCGAAATATAGATGTATCCTCATTTAAAGAAGTTGCAAATAGGTGGTATCCGTCACTTAGTAATTATATCAAAAGTGGGGAGCATACTGCTTTAAAGGACATTCAAGAAAGTATTGAAGAATTAAAATATTACAGGGAAACAATGCTCAAATAAATTATAATTAAATCAAGTTCCTCGAATAATAATCTGCAGAACTTGCATCATCTCCCGAAACTATATTTCCGAGTCATCGACTTCGATATAACGACGCTTTAACAAGAGACCTACAGCTAATGCTGTTGTTGTTAAAATTAACATTAAAACCAATATTCCAACAGTCAAATTTGAAGAATCAAAAATAGATGAACTTGTGGTAATTTCATTCTCATTTCCAACCTGTGGGCTTTCATCAAACGTTCCTTCATCGATTACGGCTGTATTGTTGTCTTCAGATTCATTTCCATCTTCAACCCAAGGGGTTCCAAACGTTCCATTCTGCATATGCCCTTCAAGCATTCCTTCATCATTGCAGGTACAGGTGCACATCCCCTCCCAACCGACGGAGGACCCACAGGGGCACTGAATCAAATCCGGGCCGGGTAAACATTCTCCACACCCTAGGTGCTCCGAATAGCCGAAATGATTTGGACACTCGTCCTGGGTATTTGGAATCCCGTCACCATCATCGTCATATGAACAACCATAGACATTTACGAGAACCCCCTCTATGGTATTCGGACAAAGATCGTCTCCATCAGTCACCCCATCCCCATCTGAATCAATTAATGAATCACAACTGTCTGGAATTCCATCAGTATCATTATCCACATTGTCGTCGTACCCTTCACAAGAATCTAAATGATTAGCGACGCCATCTCCATCTGTATCAATTAGGGAATCACAACCATCAGGTATACCATCCGAATCCACATC
>CAYSJV010000120.1:0-3518 GCA_964431435.1 uncultured Candidatus Poseidoniales archaeon | reverse complement strand
CACCACCAACACGTGCGAATAACGCAATACTAGATGCCCCCATACCAAAACCAGAGATATAGTCTACAGTACTGGTGTCATGCCCCCAAAGAGTATACATGATTGCAATACCTAGTAATCCTAAACCACCAACTGCCAAACCCATAACTGCTCCACCATTGTATGCAGTTTCAAGTGCAGCACCTTGTCCACTTTGGGATGCTGCCATCGCAGTTCTAGTGTTGGCTGTAGTTGCAGCGCGCATTCCTGAGAATCCCGCTATAACACTTGCAACAGCACCCATAAGGAATGCAATTGCAGTTTGTTGATTGATTTGCCAAGCGAGCAATCCACCAACTAATGCAACAAATATTGCAAGTACTTTGTATTCTGCAATCAGGAATGCCATGGCACCTGATTGTATTTTTTCTCCAATGTTTGCAATTTTTTCATTGTCTACCTTGATTTTACTCACCATTGAGTACAAAACCATGGCTGTAACAAGACCAAAAATTGCACCTATTGCTGCTACATTTCCTATATTAGTCAATTCAAGCATTTTTTCACCTATTGAAGCGGTCGACCTAAGTACTGTTTTTAATAACTACTAATGAAAATTAGTCAAGATACAATTGAGGGTACTAATCTGCACTTTCTGAGAGAGATAATGACGCAAAATTAGTCAAAACTTGTAATCCAATATGTTTCTCACGAAATACGCGTGCTCTCGAACTATCTTCGTGCCCATCTTCAACACTTTTTGCAATTACTTTTACAGACGATTCCGGGTGGAACTGTACACCCCATACTGGCAATCCATTGCCATATTCATCATACATCCTTACACCGGCATACTGGGTATGCTTTGATGTTGCAATCTTCTTGATAAAACTCTGTTGTGGAAGTTCAATAACATGTTCTTGATGAGTAAATATCGCATCAAGATTCGTCCCTATACCTTCAAAGATTTCATCTTGGGTTGTGATTGAAATCGGCCATGTACCTTCACTCTTCACATCAGATCTCCATATTTCTCCTCCAAATGCCTTACATAGCAATTGGTGCCCAAAGCAAATTCCCAAGTAAGGTACAGAAGTTTTAATTGCTACTTTTACAAAATCAATCATCGAGTTATGCCATTCTTCAGGTATTGATAAATTGCTTTTACTACCACTACAAATCAAAGCATCTAATTCTGCTTCTTTGAACCATTTTTCTAATTGTTCGGTGTTTCCTCTTGGCATTATTATTCGTTTGAGTGTTATATCACCTATTTTCTCCACTGGAAAAAAATCACGGTCACTATCCCACTTTGATAAATATTCTTTTTCTAACGCCATTATTCCTTTGGATGTTATTCTTTCATTTTTTTGGTATTGAGGTGTTAGGAGTAATGCCTCAACTTTGCAATCATATGATTCAAAAACTTCCAAATTACCTAAATGTCCAAATGAACCATATTCGGCTAAAAGGTCAAGCATAGCGACCCTGACACTCCTCGGCATGGTGTGCGCTAATTGTCATATGTGGTGAATGTAACGATTGATGAAGCAACTGTTCTTATGTCACCTCCTTGTGGGAGGATTAGTCATGACGATAAGCAAAGAGAGAATTTTATCCGAAGTCGGACCAGTTCAGCAAATATTAGATGCGCACGACGGGGTAGTAAATGTCATTGACACTACAGATGGCGTAATTATGATATCATTGGAAGGGGGATGTACAGGATGTGCATCCACACCTATGACTGCTATGCAAATCTATTACTCACTAATGCAGTTGGATGAAGTCAAAGAGGTTGTATTTGTGAATGGAGAATTACCTGAATTTATGAGGCAATTTATTGATAAAAAACTCGAAGATGAGATGGAGTCTAATGAGTGACATTATATTTTCGTAATACAGTTTATTGGCAGAAATTAATACATTTCAAAGCATTTGTAGGTAAGCATTGAATATGGTGAATGGAGAAACAAGTTTATGCCTTCTCGGATATTCTCTGTGTTGTTTGTTTTGACAATTCTAATTTTGATGTCATTTACTTCAAAACTATCAGAGTTTCACGAATTAGAAGTTTTAGAACAAAATTTCACTGAAGAGAATGATGATTGTCCCGGCTTTGAAGGAAACTCTACCGTGGATCGAGTTGGTTGCCTAGATACAGATGGAGATGGTGTATCAGATCCAGATGATGACTGGACCATTAACGATGGAGCTGACCCTTTTCCTACAGAGGTTACCCAATGGAGGGATACAGATGGAGATGGATGGGGCGACAATACACATATTGATGCAAAAATGATTGATTTTTGGCCCAATAATGCCATCAAATACCGTGCTAATATCTTGATTGGATGTGATCCACCTTCATTCACAATTGAACCGGGTGAAGATGTTTCTTTTGTTTGCAAAATATCAAACCCAATGCCAGATATTTCTGTTAGAGTAGAATTGAAGTGGATTCCAGAAAATGAAATCACTAGTGATTGGAATTCAAAAATAATCGAATTGAATCCCGAAGGTGAATCTGGAGATATGGAGATTGTAGCAATCTATGTTTCAGCAGAAAGCCTGGGACTTTCTGGTGGGGAGTTACAAGCATGGGTTGGTGAGCATGAAACACCTAGTGGACTCATCAGTTTACCTGTATTAGTCACAGTATCAGGAGAAGATACTCCTAATGAATTGAATGAAGAATTAGCAAAGAGTGTTGGTTTTTCAGAATTACATAACAGCATTGAAGAAATTACAGTTAGTTTTACCGAAAGCACAGGAATACCTCTTCCAGTAGAGTTATTTTATGCCAGTATTATCATGTTGATTTTATCTGCAATAAGAAGAAACATTATGTCTAAAAAACAAATCTAAGTCTAATCTATTTCTCAGAATTATTATTTAATTTTCTTATTTTGTGGGGGGAGACTCCTCTAGAAATCTGTTTCCCTTTTAGGTTAATTCTGGCAGAAATTGCGATTATAATACAAAAGGCAGCCATTGGAGGAGCAGTCATATTTGAACCCCAAAACTGACTATCATTTATTTTGAGAATCATTAGTAAAATTGCTGAAAGAAGACATGTTGTAACTATAGTCCACTGTACCAATGCTTCTATTTTTTCAGAGCGTGATGCACTAGCAACAAATGTAAATGCCAGAAATGAGATTCCACAACTCAGGTTTGTAGATAATTGTATTAATTCCAGGGCTTCCATTACCCAACCGAAGGTATTCACTTTGAAAAACTACCTTTTCATTTAATCAATCTGACCGCCATACTCATGCTGTGCTTATTGCTGGGGAGTACATGGCGAGTATTGGTACTTGGAAACTACCTCGAAAGAAGAGTTCAGGTCCACCCTATTTCACACGCACTCAAATTGTCAATACTTTACACCAAGTAGGAGTACTTTTGACTTTGAAAGGCGCCAATCCATTTAGAACAAGAGCCTATGCAAATGCAAGTAGATTACTAAGCGGACTTACTGTTGATTTGTGGGAATTAATTATTAGTGGTGAGTTGTATGAACTCAAGGGAATTGG
>CAYSJV010000119.1:0-3619 GCA_964431435.1 uncultured Candidatus Poseidoniales archaeon | reverse complement strand
GCGACCTCCCGGTTATCAGCCGGGTGCTCGAACCAAGCTAAGCTACCCGCCCAGAGCGAGCCCGCCTATTCGTTATTTGTCATAACCATGACGGTTATTGCAAGCCATATAAGTAATGTAATTTACTTAATATCACTCATCTTCATCAAAAATTCCCAAGTTAATATTTTCGTAACTTGGTAAATTGACTAACTTTTTCATGGTTCTTGAAAGTACGATATCGTCCATACTATCTCTTGTTCTTTGGAAAGAACATATTGGTATTTTGATAAATTCTCCTAGCCCAAGGTCTCTTTGAACTGTAGTTCTAACCTTTACTTGGACACCTTTGTAGGTTCGTTTAACTTTAACTAAACCAGAAATTATTCCAACTTCAATCCCTTCACTGTCTATTACAGCTCTATCTATTAACTCATCCGGAGCGTAGAGTTTCTCTGAGACTCTAATTGTATTTCTCCATCTTCTTTGTAGTTCTCTAATTGATTTAGTAAGTTTTATTCCACCATCATCTCTGATGCTGTGTACTAGATCTTTTCCAAGTGGAGCAACATCTGCGGCTTTACGCATATATTCTTCTGCTACTGTTCCCTCAACCTGGATTCGCATTGATTTGACACGATCTGTGTTTGGGTGAATTCTTTCACCTACAACTACACCTACTCTCATGTCACCAATGTATACTGGCCTTTGTATCAATTCTTGTATTGAATACTCACTTTTGTTCATTTCCCATCCCTCATTTGATTTTTTATATTGCAAATTTGTATTTGCCTTATCAATTGCTGACCCCTAGTTGGTTTATTAACTATAGGTCTATAGAATATTCTTAACTCCAATTGAGAATATTGGTATAGTTATCGAAAATCAATTGAAATAATGAAATTTATTTAGGGGCGTATAATCTAATTTATTACATTGTATATTCATTTTTAGTTTCTATAATATCACTATATATCAAAAATTGTACTATTTTGTACTTTTACCAATTGCAAATAGCGATTTTGTGGTTAGATCAATATCTATCTTAATTATTGAATACTCATAACAATATTTATTTTAATTTTCTAATTGAAAATTTCATTTTTCAATTGAAAAATATAATCAATAAGATTTGTTCAAGTTCGTATAATCATTGATGTTTTGTATGAGTTAAATCGACTTTCTGAGACAGTGTTTTGTTAGTTATTCATTTTCTAATCTATCCGTCAAAATATTAACATTCCAGTTTTACGGCGTATTGTGCCGATACTACCTGATGACGTTCATACTACCCTTGGGAAGTATATACTTGCGGACGGTTTTGATTTTGTAATCGATCTTGATAAATCAAAAGGCAACAAATTTCATGATTCTAAGTCTGGCAGAGCTTATCTTGATTTTTTTTCTTGCTTTGCTAGTTTAGCACTAGGATGGAATCATCCCGATATGAAATCACTTCAATCCGAATTTGGCCGTATAGCAATAAACAATATTGCAAACTCTGACTTGTATACAGTTGAGATGGCTGATGCAGTTGAAACTATTGCAGATATTTCTATGCCAGGATATCTTCCAAATATGTTTATGGTAGCAGGTGGAGCATTGGCAGTTGAAAATGCGTTGAAGGTTTCGATGGATTGGAAAATGCATGATAGACAAAGCAAGGGACTTGTTGATGAAAAGTCAGTTTGTGGAAGAGATGGTTTTTGTTGGGAGGCTGAACATCGAGAATCTTCTAAAATTTCTATTGGAGATTTCCGTGAAGCATTTCATGGGAGATCGGGTTATACTATGTCAACTACTAATACAGACCCTAACAAAACTTCCAACTTTATCAAATTTGATTGGCCAAGGTTCACCAATCCTACAATTAAATTTCCATTAGATAGTGCGGAGAATCTGAGGTTGGATGCACTCGAAGCATCAGTTATTGAGGAAATTCGTAACCATGGAGAAAAGAATCCAGATACAATCGCTGGAATAATTATTGAGCCAATTCAAGGAGAAGGCGGAGATAATCATTTCCGCCCACAGTTCATACGCAGTTTACGAGATGTAACCAATGAGATAGGTTGTATGCTAATTTTTGATGAAGTACAAACTGGTGTTGGTGCAACTGGAAAAATGTGGGCTCATCAACATGCTGATGTAGAACCAGATATCATAGCATTTGGTAAAAAAATGCAGATATGTGGAATTATGGCTAATGATACTGCGAAGCAATTTGAGGATAACCCCTTTGTAACTAGCAGTAGGATAAATTCAACATGGGGTGGTAATTTGATTGATATGTATCGAAGTGCTCGTCAACTGGAAATAATCAAGAGAGATAATTTGGTAGATAATGCTGCAAAGCGTGGTGTCGAATTGCTTGGAGGATTGGGTGAATTATCTTCTCGCTTTGATTTCATAAGTAATGTTCGTGGTTCTGGTACACTTGCAGCATTTACATTACCTTCAACAGAATTAAGAGACGAAATGAGAGGTCATATTTTAGAAGGCGGAGCTCATGTTCTAAATAGTGGATTCAATAGTATCCGCTTAAGACCAAGTTTAACTTTAAGTTCAGACGAAGTTGATGAGGCCCTATCTATCTTCGAGAATGCTGCTAAGAAATTGCAAGGAAAAGAACAAGTTAGGATGTAGTGGTGAAATTATGGATATAGTCCTAGATGGGCTAGATGAAGTCATATGCATTGCATTTCAGCAACGTGCTGCAGATCAAATGCTACATGACATCATGGCATTTAAATCAATGAATTTAGATTCAGAAGTAGATTTAGTAATAAGTTTCTATACCAAAGAAATTTCAGAAAAAGTTGTTTCTTTTTGTAAAAATACATCAACACCTCTCATTCTTGTTCGGCCTTGGTCTAGCACAGTTGAAAAACCATTTCAAAGCGAAGAATTTCTTAATGTTACAATAACTACCAGAGATCTACTAATTCCAGGGAAATCATCAGAATGGGGCCCTTCAGACGTAAATTCTTGGATTGATAGTTTATCTAACGAAGGGGTACCTGATGAGAATATTTCTAGTCGTTTTTGGGTTTCTTTATCTGATGCTATTGAAGCTATGTTAACACTAATTGAAAGTAAGGATGTATTTGGTGAAGAGATATTGTTGTCTGGTAGAAGGTGTTGGAGCCCAAGGGAATTAATCAATGAATTAGAAATTCTTTGGAGAAGGTTTGTAAGAATAAGGTCTGATGAAATTGAAATTACAGATTTGGAAGTTCAAGAACCACACCTTCCTGAATCAGTATTTGATGGGGAAAAACCGGATTTGAGTAGGTTACATTCATTGCTGAAAGAAGTAAATGACTATGGTTGGGTTGCAAAAACACCAATGAGAGTAACACTCATGAAATGTCTGGCAGCAGTAGAATCAGACAGCGCACTCTAAGTTGATTTTATGTTCTCAATTTTTGACCAGTAATAGCTCGCCAAATCTTCTTGACTGGATCATAATATCTGTCAACAACTCTTTCCTTTAGTGGAATTATTGCATTGTCTGTAATGTTTATTCCAGCAGGACAAACATCAGTACAACATTTAGTAATATTACAGTAATCACTTCCAAACTCATTTTTCACTTCAGGTATTCGATCTTCTTGGTCCATAGGATGCATTTCAAAAT
>CAYSJV010000118.1:0-3646 GCA_964431435.1 uncultured Candidatus Poseidoniales archaeon | reverse complement strand
CTACAAATCAACCGCCTTTATCATCACCACCTACTATAACTCCTGCATTCACCCCTTCGTATTCGCCTTCATCATCACCACCTTTCGGTAGCCCCCCCTCTTCATATTCTGGCATTTCAGGGGCCCCATATAGGGACAATTTTGCAACTATGGATTATTCATCTAAGAGGAACAAATCACGTAGTAGTTTGAAAATAGTTGTAGGTGTTATCTTTGTTTTTGCATTATTGATAATTTTGCCCAGCATACTATATGTTTGGTCTTCAGAATTGGCTTCAGATGAATATTCAGATTCGGACGAGGATGAGTGGTTTGAAGATACGGATTATGATAATGATGGAGTCGATGATGATTGGGATAATTGTGTATATGATTACAATCCGAATCAGGAAAATTTTGATGGAGATTCAAAAGGGGATGCATGTGATTCAGATATTGATGGAGATGGATATTTAAATTCAAATGATTTCCATGACTATGGAAACGGTATCATAATTTTCAAATGGTCTTACGCTCGGATTAATGATTCAGATACCTATGATAGTGATAGCAGTGGACCAGATGTATACGCTAAATTGTTTGTGGATTGGGATTCTGATGGAGAAACAGATTCTACCTATACCAGTGATACGATTAATAACATCAAAGAATGGTCTAATTTGTATGAGAAAGAGTTGAATCCTAGTGATGATAGATCTCAGATTAAGGTAACAGTCAGATTATATGATGAGGATTATAGTAGCGATGATGAATTGGATTATGTTGCGGGTTCGTATACCGCTTACGTATATACAATTCCTCTGAGTGAATCATATTATGAATCAGAAACTACTGATGGAAGAGATGGTGACAATGGTCTGAAAGTGACTTTCATTTGGGATGCAGATGCGCAATAATGTGAATGATTATAGGGGATTGTAAAAAAGAATTAGTTTACAATAAGGATGCCTGAAATAGGGAAGTTCTAATTGTGCCTCGTATTGGCTAACTTGTTCAGATGGGTATCCTCAAGGAAAAACTCGGAGTTGACTTGACTGTTTTTCGTGAAAAACAAACATGGCAGGCTTTTGCTGTAAGTGTGGTTTTATTCAGTTTAATTGCATATACTGGTTTGTCAATTTTTGGATTATCATCCTCTATGTTTGGAAAATCTGAGAATATAACTATGGCAACAGATTTTGAGATTGAAACTGTAAACCGGTCTGGGATTGAAGATAGTTTGACCAATGACACAGGTTGGTTTAGTTTATCAGATCATAGGGGCAAAGTTGTAATTATCGATTTTATGGCACACGATTGTAGTAATTGTCATCACGTACAGGCACATGTTGAGGAAAAAACAGATTATTGGAATTCTCTCAATGGAAATCATTCTCTAGTTATTGTAGGAGTAGGATCATGGTACTCTGAGAGCCTTTCGTATCTTAACACGAGTGATAGTTCGTATACAGTTCCACAATATGCTGTAGGAATGGGTGGTGTAGATTCAGCCATACTAAATCAATCTACAGGTGAAACAGGAGATATAAGAACTGCTTATAATATCATATCAATTCCAGTAATCTTTGTTATTGACCATGAAGGATATATTGTTGCACGTGAATCTACTGGGACTCCTTTAGATGGTTGGGCATCTTTTGATGCAGCAGTAGAATCTGCATTGGCAGGGGAAGCAGAAGATTTGAGGTTTGGACTCAAAGAAGAAGATAGCAGCATGGCTGGTGTATTTTTCTTAGGTCTAATGTTATCTATTTTAGTATATTTTTCTCCTTGTGCATTTCCTGTTCTGCCAGGGTATATCTCTTACTACCTTTCATTGGGCACTAGGGAGACTGAGTTGATTAAACAAGGTAAATTAAAAGGTAAGATGCCAAGCAGTTTTGAGATAGGTGTCCTTGCAGGAATTGGAATGTGGACATTTTTCCTTTTCATTGGAATTATTGCTGCAGTAATGGGTGAAGCTTTTGCACAATCTGGCTTGATACATCAAATAGCACTAGGTGTCGCAATTCTTCTACTTGTTCTTGGATTTTACATGTTGGTGGGTGGTACAGCACATCTCATGGGAGGAATTCAAAAATTAATTGATAAATGGTCTACAACTGAGGATGATGAAGTATTCACACCTAGGAGAAATATGTACCTTTATGGAATCGGGTATGCTGCCGCATCGATAGATTGTACTGCAGCAGCGGTGATACCTTTTGTTTTGTATCTCTCTACTCTTGGTACTAATTCTGTTGGTGTTGGTTTAGGTGCTTTGATGTTGGGTCTTTTGATATTGATGGTAGTTGTTACTATAATGGTTGGTTGGGGAAGACAAGTGATGATAAATTTCCTCAAACAAGCTACAGGTATGATAAAAATGGTTGGGTCTTGGATGATGATGTTTGCAGGTGCAGGATTGATAATTTACATCACTCAGCCAGAAATGATTGCAGGTTTATTTTAATCAATTTGAATTTTTCAAATCAAGTACCACTGGATCTATAGTTTCTAAATTAGGATCAATTTCTGCATATGAAATTATGAATAATTCATCGCCTACTTGAGCAAGTCGTGCAGCAGGTCCATTTAGGCCAACAATTTTGCTACCAGCCTCTCCTTTTATTACGTAAGTTTCAAGCCTTTCCCCATTATTTAGATTAACAACTTGCACCTTTTCATTTTCACGAATATTTGCAGCATCAATCCATTCTGAATCAATTGTGATACTCCCTACATAATACAAATCAGTTTGAGTTACTTTGGCGTAAGATATCTTGGATTTTAGTACTGTAATGCGCATAAATTTCCCTCACTTAGGCAATGGCCTTTCTGATACAGATTTCATCTGCATGAATAATCCAAGGTAATCCCTTCCACCAGCTTTAGAACAAGTACCACTCATATTGTATCCTCCGAATGGTTCAACATCAACTAATGCACCAGTACATTTACGGTTAATGTACAAGTTTCCACAGTGCAAGTCATTAGGAGCATCATTTAGATGCTCAGTTCCAACATAAGAACCAGTAAGTCCAAACATTGTTCCATTGAATACTTCTACACCATGTTGGTATGAATCAACTTTTACCAGTGCAAGAATTGGACCAAATATTTCCTCTTGTTCCATTTTATCTCCTGGAGAAATGTCTGCAAAGATAGTAGGCTCTAAGAACCAACCACCATTATTTTCAATCGTCTTTCCTCCCAGTAGCAATGTTCCTTCTTCCTTTCCGATTTCTATGTATTTGAGGCACTTATCTAGCGAACTTTTGTTAATCAAAGGACCCATATTGGGATTTTCTTCTGCAGAAGATACATTCACCTTTTTGGCATTTTCAACAATCATGGGAATTAATTCATCATAAATGTCTTGGTGAATCAAAGCTCTGCTGCATGCACTGCATTTTTGTCCTTGGAATCCATATGCTGCAGCAACTATATGACTTGCAGCAAGTTCTAAATCAGCATCACGATCTATCAACATAGCATCTTTTCCACCCATTTCAGCAACTACTCTTTTCAACCATTTTTGATTTTCAACTAGTACTCCTGCCTTTTCATAAATTGAGGTGCCGACTTCCATACTTCCAGTAAATGAAATGAATCTAGTTTGAGGATGTGTTACAAGATAATCACCAGCAACTGCCCCGGGTCCAGT
>CAYSJV010000117.1:0-3730 GCA_964431435.1 uncultured Candidatus Poseidoniales archaeon | reverse complement strand
GTGTTTAGATGCTATTGGTACCATTTTGCCTGTTTTGACACCAAAACTATTGGCTTCTTCCTTCATTTCACGTACATTTTTTGCATTATTCCAGATATACTCTGCTTGTTTATTTTTATCATGTATTTCCATCGATATTCTCTTTCATCATAACGCATTTCCCCAGAGATGTTAACTTTACTACCAGCCTCAATCCATTTTCCGCTTGCAGAATATAATTGCAATTGCAGAAGATGTTTTGAGTTTGAATATTGTGGATGGTCCATTAATGACAAGCTATGGTATGAGCCGTTTGGAGGAATTGCTTCTGAAACATATCCAGTTAATTTGATAATTCTATCCTGATAGTCTGTTGGGTTTTGAGATACCGCAGTTAAGTGGTCACCCATTTCTTCAGGGTCTTTTTCATCACCAACCGACCATGTGACAGCACCACTCCCCAATGCTTGAATCCAAAATCGGCCATCATATTCTATAACATCACCTACAACATGTATTGTTGAACCAACTCCTGGCAAATTTGCAAACATATACCATCTAACTTCCACCACGCCGGTTTCATCTTCAATTATGACATCAACTCTTTCACTACCGTCACCATAAGGATCTTCTACCCATGAAACAATTTCACCTTCCACTTTGACAACAGAATTTTTGTATTCGTGCAAGTCTCCAATAAACACTCTTTCAGGCTCTCTTTCTATTGCATACCAATTCATTGCTGTAACAAGTAACACGCTGAAGAAAAACATTGCCCATAGTTTGGTCATGGGTGTGCTACAGGCAGGTGAATCATAGGTCTTACTGATGAAATAACAAATTTCATTTCCTAATTTAGAGAGTAATACCAATATGTGAATTGGTGCTCCGAGCGCTGTGGGGCCCGTAGCTTAGTCTGGTTAGAGCACTCGGCTCATAACCGAGCGGCCGCCGGTTCAAATCCGGCCGGGCCCACCACTTACTGCCAAATTCCACCCCCCTCATTTTTCTGCATGTATTGAAAATGCTTATGAGGGTCCTTCGGACTCACCGTTAGTAGGTGAGATAGTGCGGGGCGCAAAGACAGTGGTATTTTTGATTCTAATATATGCAGGAAGTATGCTCGCAATGGCAACTCCAGTATCTGCTCAAGTATCACCTAATCCTGATGTTGATATTCAGTGTACTCCTTCATCTGTGCCTATTGAGGTGTACCCGGGTGCAACTCGTACAGGAGTGACATATTGTACTGCAACAAATCCAACAGGATATGCTGAAGTTGTACGAATAACTGTGACATCAGGTGGTTTGGCATATGCTGCACCAGGTTCAGTTACAGTTCCTGCAGGACAGAGTATCGACTTTGAAGTAACAGTCAGAGGTGATATGAGGATGCAAGAAACAACTAGAACAGTTTCTGTTAGTGGCGTAGTAGATACCGCTAATGGTGTTGCAAACCCTAATCCAGTTCCTAAGACAGTATCAATCATGGTTGTAGTAAAACAATTTAGTAGATTACAAGTAGAAGCAACCGAACCTTTCAAGCAACTTCGACCTAAAGTAGACTATTATTTCGAATTCAAAGTTTACAACCAAGGAAATGCATTAGATAAATTCAACATTGAAGTATCTAACAGAGAAGATCTAGAAGAAGCAGGTTTCCAGATATCGCTTCCAATGATTGCAACAGAGATAGATGCCCAAGCCCCTGCTCAGAAAGTAAACGTTCTAGTAAGGACACCCAAGGTACAGGGTTGGAGTGACGATTACCATCAGATGACTTTCAAAGCAACTAGTGATTTTAGTGTGCGGACTGAAGGAATTCCAAATTACCAAGCACAGATGATTACAATCTATGTACGTGGTGTTTATCTTCCAGGCTTTGAGATAATACCAACTTTGTCAATGCTTGCTCTTGCAGCAGCAGTCGGGTTCCGCAGATTGAATGATGATGAAGAAGACGATTTAGAACTGCTGTGAATCTCCAAAACTGGGATTTAATTCACACTTCTGGCGGTCATATTCATAACTGACCGTGTGGAAGAGACGTTGTAAGCGGTGATTAGTGTTGAGTAGTGGATTATTGGATAAGGCTATGGCGAAGACGACAGATGATGATATTATGGAAGTTATAGAAACTGAGGAAATTGGTTCAATCCTCAATGATACATCTAATGATTCAGGACTCTTAGATTCTACAAAATTCAAAGCATTAGCAATCGCAGGTATTCTCATTCTGGGTTTCATTGTTATTCAACTTGTACTTGGTTTTTCTATGGGAGATTATCAAGTTGCAATTGCAAATGCAGAGGTAGATGAAGACAAAAACGAATTGAAGTTTCAGATATTGATTGGGACACCTATGTTCAAAGGGGCCCCCAGTGATCCAGTGACTCTTTCAATTAATTATGGAGATGAAAAGATATGGACTGGTTCTGAAACCCCAAAGAGTACTACGATGTGGGTTGAAGTGCCTTTCTCAGAATTTTATTCGGGTAACTCAAGAGCTACAGGCTCCTTGGGTGCAGATATATTGTACACAATCGATGCAGAACTAAATGGAATGTATGCAGTGACTTTGGAGTTGGACTCTGAGATGATGGATAGAACAGTTACTGAAGGCGGAGGGGAACTAATTGCAAAAACAAAAAGTACTGGGAATGAAGAAAAGAATGGACTCAATCACTTAGGTGCACAGATGCGTATTGAAACAGGTGTTGGAGATCCGGTCAATGAAGAATTACTACTAGGAATTAATTCAGATTATAGTGTAGAAGCTGCAATAATATTTGGTGGTAGTGTTGAATATACATATCCAACTGTAACTGTGGATGGACAAAATGCACAGTGGTCTACCTCGGGAGGATATGAGACTGGAATAGGAGCATTCGAAGGTCAATGGCTTACCTTGAGCGGCACAGAGTCAGAGTTGAATGAGGCATATATCCCTAGAAGCATGTTCTATGACAACGGAGATGGTTGTTACAAAATTCAACTGACAGTTACTCACGTGAGCCCATTTGATGCAGGGGCAGCTGAACCATTAGTGTTTACTTCTGACGGTTATCATTTCTATTGGGAATATAATGAGAATAGGGATGCTGAAAGCGACCCTGGCTCTGATGGTGAATATGGTACTGATGATGACATCCCTGGTGAGCCTTACAAGCCAACAGAGTCTTGCTGAGAATCGTTTTCATCATCATCAGGAATCTCAGTATATGCAGTTAATTCCTCATCGGGTTTTTGCCTAACTATGTATCCTACGCCTAGCGCAATACCAACAAAAATTGCAATTATTAATCCGGTAGACATCCAATCTGTATTTTCTACCTCTGCTGCAGCAGGCCTCCATGTAAATGGTTCACTAGTTGCACTACTTCCTCCAAGTAATTCTACACTTTCATTCGAGGAAGATGGCAACATAGGATTACATGTTAGTGTATCATCTCCAGAATTAAAGATACGCCAATCTACAAACACTTCTCCAGTTTGCCCAGGATTGATAGATACGGTAGGGAATTGTGGGGATATATCAGCACTTGAACTATCAGATAATTTACATTCTACGGGAACAATTGCAATCGCAGAGCCCATATTGGTCATGGTAATTGTTACTTCTACGGAATCAGTAACAGCCCCAGTATCATCTGCTAGGGATATGCTTGTGATATCCACATGCGGAAGACTATCAAATGTGATTTTTTCTTCTGCATCATTTTCATCGTTTTCCATCACCAAGCTAACGTGT
>CAYSJV010000116.1:0-3789 GCA_964431435.1 uncultured Candidatus Poseidoniales archaeon | reverse complement strand
TCTATTTGAATTTCTATTCCCATTTCTATTTGAATTTCTATTCCCATTTCTATTTGAATTTCTATTCCCATTTCTATTTCTGCGAGAGGAACCATTACGGTTAGAGGATTGATTACGTCCCTGATTTGATCTCCGATATCTTCGATTTCTTTTGTGATTGTATGAGCGCCCACGTCCACGGTTGTTTCTTTCGGAGGAATCATTGTCTCTAGCTTCCTTGCTTTCAATCAGATATTCATCATAATCAAATTCAGTATCGGGTAATTCACTAAGTTTTGGTGGTTTTATATCATACCTAATTCCAACCTTTTTTTGAATCTGCACATATGACCTCTTCTGTGGTCTTTGTACTAATGAGATAACAGTTCCATGTTCTCCTGCACGTGCAGTTCTGCCACTCCTATGCTTGTACGCCTTGCCATTTTCAGGAGGGTCATAATGAATAACACATTTTACTCCTTGTATATCTATTCCTCTAGCAGCAACATCTGTTGCTACGAGTGCAATAGACATACCCTTACTGAATCGTTTCATCGCTTTATCGCGTTGAGATTGTGTCAGACCACCGTGTAAAGTTGTCACATTTAGCCCCTGATCTTGAAGTTCATATCCAACTCGATCTACTCCTGCTCTTGTTCTACAGAAGATGATACTTTTTCCAATACTCTTTATTGCCTTACCTGAAATTTCAGCCTTTCTAGAACTTTTCATTTCCCAAAAGAAATGATTCATACTATCCATGCTTACATCTTTAGGACCTACTTCGACATTTACTGGATTTTTTTGATATCCAGAGACTAAATCTGCAACTTCATCATCCAATGTTGCACTGAAAAGAATTGTTTGCCGCTTTTCTGCACATTTGTCAAGTATTTTACATACTGGCTTGATAAAACCCATATCTGCCATCCTATCTGCTTCATCTATTACGACAATGTCTACATTGCTTAAATCTAAAGCTTTTTGATCCATTAAATCTAACAATCTACCAGGACATGCTACCACAATCTCAACACCATTTTTCAGTGCACGACGTTGCTTATTGTAAGTGGTACCTCCATAAACTGCTAAAACTCCTAACTTTACTTTAGATGCAAGTGGTTTAAGCACATTACATATTTGCTCGGCAAGTTCACGAGTAGGTGAAAGAATCAGTGCTGTTGGCATGTAAGCGGTTGCTTTATTGCATCTTGTGATTAATGGCAATCCAAATGCAAGCGTTTTTCCTGAACCAGTAGGGGCCCTACAGCATACATCGTGTCCTTCAAGTGCAAAGGGTATTGATTCAGTTTGAACTTCAAAGGGATCTGTGATACCCTCGCTGTTCAGTGCATCAATCAATATTGATTCTATTCCAATTTCAGCAAAACTCACGCGCATCCCTATTTTTATCCCGCTTCCCTCACCTATTTAGTCGCGTCAGACTATAAGTGGGAAAAATCCACCTAACTCGTCATTTTACTATATTTCAGGATAATCTAATCTTTGATGAAGTTGGACGTCTGTCACTCTATGAAATTGCTTGTTGAGTACTATGTTGTCTCCTTCCCAGTTTCTCATAAGCTGTCTGCCACAATAGCAATGACCCACATTTCTTCTTTGTGGTCCATTTGACAAATGTATCACATTGTCAATTATCAATAGGGTCCAAATTTTTTTACACTTACATACCCAGTTTATAGATTCACTTCTTGTCATAACTTTTTCACCTTTTGATAGATACTATTGGTATTTCTTAGTACTAACACTAAGTAATAATGCCGCTTTAAGTACTAATTAAATAGATGAGAATGATGCATACAAATTAACTGGTGCTTCTTCAAAATATAAGAACAATGCAGGACACAGCCACCCCTTCATTTCCAGTGATTTACATTCATACCACCACCCATCAAATTCCTCACCAATACGATTCAATTCTAACTGGTAATTTGGAAATTTGTTTCCCGAGAAAAGTAGAGTAAATCCTTCATCCGCTTTTTCTATATCTTGTACCATTACATCAATTATAATATCTGCACCTTCAACAAATGGTTCTCTAATCAGACCTGTTTTTTCGTCATCGAAAACCCAAGTTCCTGCGTATAGATAAGGTTTGATAATTTGTATTTGGTTCTTATTTGAAATTTTTTCTGAGTTACCACTATTCTTCATGGTAACTATATTGTTGTTGGTTCTTAAATAGATTACAACAGTTTATTTTTAGACCCTAGTATCGGTAATCATGCGCCGGCTGTTTTTGATGCTTGTAATCCTGTTTGTACCCATCGTTCAAGCACAAGGCCTGGTTGAAGCATTACAAGAGTGCCCCGCAACACTTACTGGCAATACACAACCACAACAAATACATCTTCAAGTAACTGAAAACCCTGCTGAAATGGTGGTAATGTGGGCAACTGAACAACGCAGAGATACTGCAGTAGTTGAATGGGGTGGTGGGCAAAGTGCAGATGGAGTATCATATTGCTACAATCATGATTTAGCATTTCATATGGCAAAGATGACTGATTTGACGCCTGGTGAAGAAGTTAGTTATAGAGTTGGAGATGGTAACACATGGTCGGAGCAATACACTTTTGTTCCAATTGACAATGATGCTAAACACTTTGAATGGATTGCTATTGCTGATCATGGAGATTCTACTGATGCACTTGAAGTCACAGATGCAATTATTGCTGATACTGAAGCTCGACTTGTAACAATTTCAGGAGATATAGCATATGCAGATGGGGAGCAATCTGCATGGGATAATTGGTTCCTAGCACAAGAAGAGAGTATGAGAAAAATTCCGTGGATAACTGCTGTTGGAAATCATGAAAATGAACCAGGATACGAGTTTGCACCGTATAGTCATCGTTTTGATTCCGACAATATACACGAAAGTGAAACATTTTGGTACAGTAGAGATGTTCCGGGTGCACACTTAATTTTCATGTCTACGGAACACGACTATTCAATAGGAAGTACGCAATATATGGCACTCGAGGCTGATTTAATTGCTGCAAATGCAAATCGAGAAATGTATCCATTTGTCATTATCATGGGCCATAAACCAATGTACTCTAGCAATAGTTATCATGGATCTGAATACGAGTTAAGAGAGTCGCTGGAGATATTGTATGTAGAACAGGGGGTCGATTTGGTGATTGCAGGCCACGACCATTTCTATGAAAGAACTTGGCCAGTTGATACAGAAGAGGTTCAAGATAAAGGTACAAATGAAGGTTCGTTATTTGCAAGAGGCGCAGCTCCAATACACATTGTTGCTGGTACTGCTGGAAGATCTGCTTACGAGGAATTGGATGAGCCTCAACCTGAATGGTCTGCTTACCGAGAAAATAGTACATATGGATACATGAGATTAGTTTATGATGGTGAAAATAGAGATATTACATTTACATATTACAGAACAGATAGTACAATTGGCGATAGTTTCACAATACAAGAGGCTCCGCTAGAAAGTGAAGGTGGAGGAGGTTTTAGCGCCCTTCCTGGTTTCAGTACATTTATACTGACTATCGCACTTATTGGGGCTGCAGTATATCGAAATGATTACAATTAATTTGATTCTTCATCTGTACGCCGATTTTCAGTATTTATACCCTCAAAATATGAGGCGAAAGATGTTGAATTGTTAGGTGTATTTACTGCATTTCCTCCAACTTGTGACTGGTTGGCATGTATCGTTGATATGATTGTATCAAAGATTCCAACAGGAACACTGCCTTCACTCCCAACCAAACTAGATAATAGGGTTGTAGCGTTTGTAGGTGGAGAGCTGTACTCATA
>CAYSJV010000115.1:0-3833 GCA_964431435.1 uncultured Candidatus Poseidoniales archaeon | reverse complement strand
TTGTAGTCCAACTATATTGACTCATTTGATTTCTCAAATCGCTGTGATTATATATCTCACCATTATGAATTAATACAGCTCCCTTACTAGATAATAATGGTTGATTCGAACCAATTATGTCTACAATGGATAATCTAGAATGACCTAGTGAACAAAGTTCATCTGACCACATCCCACTACCATCAGGTCCCCGATGAGACTGTAACTTTGTCATTCTCTTTACAATCTCATCATCTGGGTTTCCCAACATCGCAGAGATACCACACATACCTACTACCACTCACAGCATGCATTTCAATCCCTACATAAAAGATTGTGACTAATTAGTAGTTCAACATGGTCCATACCAGTACTACAAAGCCCACTAAAAATGTAAACAGATAAAGTCCTTGCATAGGCTCGTTATTACTATTACCTTCATCAGACATATTCGCCCTCATACTTCCCTCCACTATACGTTTTGTAAACATATTGTATGAAAAAAGTAATTATTTAACTTAACTAGTAAAACGGAGATAACATCAATGCCACTATTAAGGGAAACAAAACCATTGTTGCATTATCATCAATCCATTTGAAACGTGGCCATTCTGATGCTATTGTAATTGGTCCCATAATAAGTGCAATCCACCAAGGAGTTCCCAAACAATTCCAGCAAGCAAACCAGATCATCCATGCTAAAATCAAACCTGAGGACATGACAAAATTTGAAGAAAAATCCAACCTCCTTAATTCTCCTAAATACGGGTCAATGAATGTTAATGAAAATATTATTGGTAAACCAATATACGCAAAATACAAACCACCCTTTGGTGCAAATAAAAGGCAAGTTCCAATCGAGAGACCGCCCCAAGCTAAAGCGGAAACTTGTTTTGATTCATAGTCCCTTTGTCCAAATATTGTAAAACCAATATTTACCCTTATTGTTTCACCAATTCCTGCTATAAGTACCACGATTATCACTACAACATCTTTGTCAACACCAATCAAATTTTCTAAGTAAACCCCCCACACATAATACATTAATGGAAATAGAAACATCAGTAAATGTACTGATCTTCTGAATATATGCCCACGAAAACCGCCAACACTCTCATTGACAGGATTGGTAAGAGAAACTTGAGACATAATGTTCTGACTATTAGGAGATTTTACAGACATCTTAGTCCACCTTTGATAAATCATCAATAGCGTTTACTATATCATAATCACCATTGCAAAGTTTCTCAAGTACAGAATCATATTTTGAATTCAGTATTAATTTTGATTCCCATTCTGCAGACAATCTTGCTTTCCAGCGAGCTCTGATTGATTTTGTAGAAGGTTCTATTTCATCCATAATTAAAATCAGTTCATCTACTCCATCTCCGGTAATTGCAGAGGTCATTACCACTGGAGGAGGGGTTGTATTACCAAATTCAAGAGATGTTCGAATCTGAGATACCTTTTGTTCCCCACCTTCTAAATCTGATTTATTCACGACGATAATGTCTGAAATTTCAGTAATACCTGCTTTTTCAGCCTGAATAATATCGCCTGTAATCGGTGATTCAACCAAGATTATCCTATCTGCAACTGCAGCTATTTGAACCTCAGATTGCCCTGATCCAACTGTTTCAACCAATATTGTTTCAAATCCTGCAATTGCAAGGACATCTATCATCAAACCAATCCGAGAGGGAATCGCTGTTGAGTTTCCTCTCGTGGATATAGAACGAAAATATACATGTTCATGATCATCTGCATTTTCCAATCTAAGCCGGTCTCCTAACAAAGCACCACCTGTAAGTGGTGAAGATGGATCTACTGCAAGTACAGCCACTTTTTCTCCACGAGATAATCTACTCTCTACTATCTTGTCAACCAAAGTGCTTTTCCCTACACCAGGTGGGCCAGTGATTCCCCATTTTTCTACAACTGACTTGCCGGACATAAGTTGTGAAAAATCAAGGGGGAAGTTCGTACCGTTTTCTACAGAAGTAAGTAATTTTGACAGTTTTATTCGATTCCCATCAATTACATCTTTCAAATATTCTTCATCTGATTCAGACATACTATTACCTGACCATTAATTCCAATGCCAATCAGATTCACTACCACAACCAATGCCTCCATCGGTTTGATTCATTTCTCTCGCCGTAGTTATGAAAGATAAAATCTCATTTACGGGTGTTCCTGGTCCAAAAATTGCTCTTATTCCTGAAGAATAAAGCATATCATAATCCGTTTCGGGAATTATCCCCCCCCCAAATACAATAACATCTCCTAATCCTGCATCCCGGAGCAATTTACATATTTTCGAAAATAAATGAGTATGCGCACCTGAAAGGCTAGACAATCCGAGTAAACTTGCATCTTCATCAATTACAGTTCGTACTATCTGTTCAGGAGTTCTCCGTAGACCTGTGTAAATGACTTCATATCCTGCATCTCTCAAAGCACGTGCTACTACCTTCGCACCCCTATCATGGCCGTCTAAACCTGGTTTAGCCACAACTACTCTAACTGGGTCTGCCATGTTTTGACGAGGTGGCAACCTCACTTCAACCAAACCCTCTAATCATTCAATAATTGATGTTCTAGAGGCACCTAGAATACTAAAGAATATGAGCGTCCCCGACTCTATGCAGTTAGATGGAGAGTCAAGAAGAGCGCGTAAGCGAATTACGGCGCAGAAAATCTACCGCTGAATCAGGTGGCGGAAGTGCACGCGTAGATGCCCAACATAAGAAGGGGAAATTGACCGCTCGAGAGCGTCTAGAAATGCTACTAGATGAAGGTACATTTGAGGAAATAGATACACTTGTAGAACATAGATGTCGGGATTTCGATATGGATAAAAACGTAATTCCTGGAGATGGCGTTGTTACGGGCCATGGTCTAGTAAATAACAGACCAATATTTTGTTACGCACAAGATTTTACAGTATATGGAGGATCATTGGGTGAAATGCATGGTTTGAAAATTTGTAAAGTAATGGATATGGCTCTTAAAACAGGTGTTCCCGTTATCGGATTGAATGATAGTGGTGGTGCCAGAATACAAGAAGGTGTAGCAAGTTTAGGATCATACGCTGAAATATTTTTCAGAAATGTCAGATCTAGTGGAGTAATACCGCAAATTAGTGTAATAATGGGCCCTTGTGCAGGTGGTGCTGTATATTCTCCTGCAATCACAGATTTTGTAATAATGGTAGATAAAACTGCACACATGTTCATCACAGGCCCTGAAGTAATCAAAACAGTCACAAATGAGCAGGTCACATTCGAGGAACTTGGTGGCGCTGAAACACATGCCACTAAATCAGGTGTATCTCATTTCACGGCAAGTTCGGATGAAGATGCAATTAATCTTGCTAGGGATTTGGTGTCTATTTTCCCACAAAATAACTTAGAATCACCACCACTAAAAAATTCCACAGATCCGAATGATAGATTGTGCGAAGATATCAACAAAATAATTCCGGAAGATTCGAATAAACCTTATGATGTAATTGAAGTAATAAAAGAAATTGTAGATGATCATGAATTCATGGAAGTTCAACCTGAATGGGCACCTAATATCGTTATAGGATTTGCACATCTATCTGGAAATGCAATAGGCGTAGTTGCGAATCAACCAAAATTCTTAGCGGGCTGCTTAGATATTGATGCATCATCAAAAGCTGCAAGGTTTATTCGATTTTGTGACGCATTTAACATTCCTCTTTTGACATTAGAAGATGTCCCAGGGTTTTTACCAGGTACTTCCCAAGAATGGGGTGGAATTATTAGGCATGGTGCAAAGTTGTTGTATGCTTTTTCAGAAGCAACGGTTCCTAAGTTGACTGTAGT
>CAYSJV010000114.1:0-3871 GCA_964431435.1 uncultured Candidatus Poseidoniales archaeon | reverse complement strand
CGAACTCATTTTATCCTGTGCTATTAACGCCACCATATGGCCAGGTTGTGGTTATTTGGTGGAAAGGGGGGTGTGGGTAAAACCACATCGGCATGCTCCACTGCAATCTGGTTAGCGAATTCTGGAATTAAGACTCTAATTGTATCTAGCGACCCGGCCCACAGCACTAGTGATTCATTTGAACAGGAATTAGGATCTACTCCCACAAAAATTTCAGGATATGAAAACCTATGGGGGATGGAACTGGACCCTGAAAGTAAGATAGAAGGAATTCTTCCTAAATTTAGTAGCGCTATGTCTGCTAGTGTAAGTAGTCCCTTACAAAGTATGATGGGGATGCAATTTTCAGATATTGCTGAAGAAGTTGAACCTATGGATACTTCAAATCTGATATTACCTGGATTAGATGAAGCAATTGCTTTTGATCAGTTACTTGAATACGTTGAAAATCCTTATTATGATTGTATTCTTTTTGACACAGCCCCAACAGGCCACACACTAAGATTTCTAGCTCTACCTGAGATTCTTGAAGGAAGTATGGATAGGTTGTTAAAAATCTATAGAATGGCAGGCGGGATTAAGGCAATGCTCTTTGGACGTAAAGAAGAAGAGGCAATAAGGAATGAATTAGAAAAATTCAGAAGAAGGGTTCTACATGTAAGAAGAGTATTGGAAAATAAAGATTTAACAGCATTTACACTTGTCACAATACCTGAAAAAATGGCTATCAGCGAAACAATTCGTGCATCGAAATCTCTGTCGGATTTTAAGATAGGTGTTAATGGTATAATTATCAATAGAATCACACCTGATTTCGACCACCCATTTTTGATTTCTAGGAGAGAGACTGAGATGGAATATGTTGAGGAGTTAAAGAGTCTGCTTCCTGAATTTCCTCTGATTAAGGTCCCACTAGAAAATAGTGATGTTCATGGGCCAAAAAACTTGGAAAAGATGGGGGTTATGCTGCATGGGCCAGTACATAGTTTTTCAGAGGATGTGACCGTTTTTGAAATTGGAAACACAATCAAGGAAACTATCAGAAGAGGGACCATAATCAACAAAAATGAGGGAGAAATTGAAACAATTGAATTTTATATGCCTGCCTCAAATAAAGAAGATTTGACATTGAGATCTGAGAAGAGTTCATTATTTGTGGGAGTAAATGGAAAAGAGACTGAAGTTAATTTTGATATCGAGGTAGATGTTGAAAATTGTAAAGCAGAATTTATTGATGATGTTTTGAGGTTGACAATTGTTAGTAACAAAACAAGTGCTGACGAATAACCGTTGGGTTCAAAGACATCAAATTGGTGGAGGTAGCATGGCGCTTGAAGGTTTGAAGGCTGGGATTTTCAATGCTTTTGGCCTACTGAAGGGTAAAAAAAAGATAGATGAGGAGCAATTAAGCGAATTGGTCAAAAACCTAAGGAGGGCTTTGCAAGAAGCCGATTTTAACGTTCGACAAAATAAGGAAATTACTGAAAGACTTGCTAGAAGAATGCGTGAAGAGGAAGCACGTCCTGGAGTAAACCTTCAAACACATGCGATGAATATATTGTATACAGAATTAGTGAGGATATTAGGCCCTGCCAAAGAGATTAATCCCCGACAACAAACAATATTGATGGTAGGATTATACGGGCAAGGTAAAACTACAACAACCGCAAAACTTGCCGATTGGTGGCGTAGAAAACATGGGTCAAAAGTAGCTGTAATTGAAGCAGATGTACATCGACCTGGTGCATACCAACAGCTATCACAACTTCTTGAAGGAACTAATGTAGATGTATATGGGGATATTGAAGAAACAGATGCATCTAAAATTGTAGCAAAGGGATTGGAACTCCACTCCAGTGCTGACATCATAATAATTGATACTGCGGGTAGACATCAATTAGATGAAGAATTAGTCTTAGAATTAGAATCCATGAACAATCTAACAAACTCAACTGAAAGATTGTTAGTAATTGATGCTCAAGTAGGCCAAGCTGCAGGCCCTGTAGCTGCATCATTCAATAATCTAGTTGACATCACTGGAGTCATAGTCACAAAATTAGATGGTACTGCACGAGGAGGAGGTGCATTGTCGGCAGTAGCAGCAACTGGTGCACCAATCATATTTACTGGAGAAGGGGAAAAAGTCAAAGATCTAGAGAAGTTTGAATCGGACCGATTTATCAGCAGACTATTAGGAATGGGTGATATCCAAGGATTGATAGATTTAGCACCTGAAGATTTGGATGAAGAAGAAGCCATAAGATTAACACAGAGAATGATGAGTGGTAGATTCACATTAAACGATATGTATCAACAAATGGAGATGATGTCAAAAATTGGAACACTCGACAAAATGCTCTCATATTTACCGATGGGTATGCTAGGGGGAATGGGGCAAATGGGTAAAAAGCAAAAAGAAGAAATGCAACAAAATTTGACAAAGTTTAGAATAATTATGGATTCTATGACTTCAGATGAAAAAGACAATCCCACAATACTCAAAATGGAACGAGTGAAAAGGATCGCAAGGGGTGCTGGTGTAGAAGAAAAATCAGTTAAAGAACTAGTAGCACATTGGAATAAAAGTCGTAAAATGATGAAAGGTATGCAGGGGAACAGAAAAATGTCGAAACAAATGAAACAAATGATGAAATCAGGTGATTTCGATGAATTTAATGGCTAATTGGTGTTGCTATGTCAACCCGGAAATTTGCAATAATAGGCCACCGTGCAATTAGTTCTGGTAAACTGCCGTTGAACGACATTTCAGGAATTGGTGGGAGAATGGATGTACTTCTGAGAGCAGTCAATTCTGCATTATTTCTGTCACATGGTATTCGAGAAGACACCAGTGTGATCCTACATCTGATGGGTGGATCTGGGCCACCCAGAAGAATACTTTTTGAGGGTGAAAACCTGAGAGGATTACACTCAGATGAGAGGGCTATTGCTGGGCGTGTTGCTAAAATATTGCTAGAGCCAGTTCCTCCAATTGGTGTTTTTTCAGAATTAGGGAACGGAATATCTCATTCAGGTGGAAATATAAAAAATACCATCTCGGAGTGGAAAAAAGAAGAATTAGACATCATCAAATTAGATGCAGATGGAATCCCACTTAGCAAATATATGGAATCTGTAGATGGAGGTTGTAAATTGGGTTTCATACTCTCAGACGACAAAGACTTTACATCTGAGGAAAAAGAAATATTAGATGGGTTGAAATTATGCTCAATAGGTAGTAAATGGCTACAGGGACATTCAGTAATCAGTATAGTACATCACGTAATTGATGGGTCATTCCTCAGTTCCTAAATCATTAGTTTCAGATGTTAACGTGACCATAGTAACACCTGTAATCATCAAAATACCTCCAATCCAAGTCCATTCTCCAGGTATATCCTCAACACCTAATGCCCATCCCATTATTGAACCGATGACTGGTTCGGCTATCATTACGACAGATACTATCAGGGGGGGCATCCACCTTAGACAGGTGTTAAGACCAGTGTGCCCAATTAATCCAGGACCAAAGGCTAACAAGATTATGAATGGTAACCAAACAATAGATGACCAACCGAGGATACTAGAAATTTCAAAACCAGTAATGCTCGTTTGCTCTACCAACAATGACCACAATACCAGGAGAACTGCTGAAAAGAATGTAACAGGGAAAGCATATAGAAAAATTGGCATCCAAGTTCTCAGAAAACGACCAGCAAACAGATATCCTACGTATGTGATAGCTCCTAAGAATGCTAGAAAATTACCAAGTAAAGACACCCCGCTTTCTTCACCACCCCCAATTATTGCAATTGCTGCACCTGTAAATCCCACAATTACACCCAACACTTTCCCACGCTCAACAGATTTT
>CAYSJV010000113.1:0-3984 GCA_964431435.1 uncultured Candidatus Poseidoniales archaeon | reverse complement strand
TCCTCTTGGTGGTCCTCCTCCTCTTGGTGGCCCTCCTTTTGGTGGCCCCCCTCTAGATGGACCTCCTGGTGGTCCACCTCTTGGTGGCCCTCCTCTTGGTGGTCCTCCTCCTCTTGGTGGTCCTCCTCTTGGAGGTCCTCCTCTTGGAGGTCCTCCTCCTCTTGGTGGTCCTCCCCTTGGTGGACCTGGTGGTTTTGATTTGCTAGGTGGACCTTGAGGTGGTCCTTCTGGTTCTGAATCCTCATCCTCAAATTGTGCACCGCATCCTTGACATTTTGGATCTGAAGCTTTAACTAAAGCACCACAAGCCTCACAAGCAAACATTTCCTCTTCTTCAGAATCTCCACTTCCACTGCCCCAAACTTTCTCTACATCACCATCTTTACTCCTGAAAAGTACAAGGTTTGCTGAAATTTCAAATCCCTTTAATGCGATTTCAGTAGAAATTGCATGATTAAATGCTTGAGCTAAATCACTCGGAGTATCTAATACTCTTCCATCATCTACAAAGGTAACATAAATCTCAGCCAAATCATCTATCAATTGTATTTGAGGAGATTCTACAGCCACCCCTCTCTTTCTAGCAATTCGGCGAATTGCCACTTCTGTCATTCTTCTAAGAAGTGTTATTTCAGGAATACTCGAACTACTACTTCCTTCACCATCTTCTCCAACAGTAGATTGTAAAAACTGTGATGCGATATTACTGGCAGCTGATTCATCTTCGTTCTTCAAATGAGATGGTAAATCAGAATTAATTTGTGAAAGTACAGATGATGCTGTGGCTTTGTTCATTTCTAACCATGCACTACGCCTTTCTGACTTGATATTCTTTTCAGCTTCATTTATTCGATCAACCATGGCATCATTAGCACTGTAATCGGTAGTATCTCCAGGTGGCACATTGCTACTTTGCATTTCCATTTGATCTTGTTGTGCTAAATTTGAGGCGATTTCAGTAACTAACCCACTAGGTAAATTTGTCTCTACATTCTGTCTAGATTCTCTCTCAAAAGCAATTGCTTCAGATGATACAACTCCATGTGTTCTTGCTCCACTACTTTCATCTCCTCCGAGTGTCGAAGTATCAGAACCAAAGTTGGCTCTTGACAAATCCTGTCTAGACCCACATTCAGGGCAAAATATACTGTCATCGGGTATTTCTTCACTACAAGATGTACACTGCATTTCCATTCATCCTCCTAATTGACCCGTCCCCTATATGCACTCGCCTAATGGTGTCAGACGTTCAACCCACAATAAGGTTACTTTTTGAAGGATGCCCTCATTCGTGAAAAATCTTCGCTATATTTGAAGGTCTAATTAGAGAGGCAAGCACATAAACAAACACTACTACGATGTCTTGAGAGCCATGGCTGAAGATGTCATCATAGTCGGTGGGGGATTGGCGGGTATTGCTTCATCTCTTGCCTTAGCGGATGAAATGACGGATTCTGGTCAAAAGCGTTTCAATGTAACACTCGTTGAAGCTAGTGGGAAACTTGGAGGAAGAGTCACAAGTATTACAGATCCAAAGACAGGTTATACATTGGATAACTGTCAACATTCTTGTTTTAGAGTATATCATAGATTTTTGCAATTAGTTTCTAGAGCAAATGCAGTTGATTCAATAAAATTGCAAGAAAAAACGCGAATAATGTTTATTGAACCTAAAACAGGTAGAAGGTCTACGATTACAGATGGAAAACTTTCTCCACCAAATCACCTGCTAGGAAGTATTCTAAAATTTCCATTTCTTTCATTACGGGATAAAGTTCCAATGAGAAAAGTTGTCAAATCTATGCGAAAAATGAGTACTGAAGAGCGAATGGAACTTGATAATATTTCATTCGAGCAATGGTTGAAAAACAATGGACAAACTGATGATTCGATTCGAATATTTTGGGAATTTTTCGTAAAAGCAGCACTAAACACAACTATAGCTGAAGCAAGTGCAAATCAGGCTATTATGTTGTTTAAATATGGATTATTTAACGATGTAGACTCATTTGATGTAGGTGCATTTAGGAATGATCTCTCATCATCAATTCATCCTTACTTTGAAAGTGCACTTAGAGAAGCGGGAGTTGAAATTAAATTCAATACAATTTGTAAATCAATAATTTGGAATGATAACTCATGCAAAGGCATTCATACATCAAAAGAAGAACTGAAATATGACAAGGTTATTGTTGCTTTACCTCAGCATAATGCAAAAAAAGTGCTTTCAGCATCTAGTGGTACATTTAGAGGAAAGACGGATGACGTAACTGAAAAGTTGGACGGTGTTGAATATAGATCTTTGATTGGCTTACATGGAATCTTTGAAGATAACTTCCTGAAAGAGGAGTTTTCTTTTGCAGCGATGATTGATGAGCCTGTAATACAACTTATCTTCAACAAAAATGATGAATTAGATGATGAATACAAATTACCGGACAAAAAATTGTGGTTATCTGTTCCTGTAAGTGCGGCAGATGAGTTTCTTGAGTGGGATGATGCTCAATTTAGAAATGAATTTGAACGAGTGATAGAATTAATTTGGCCCGGGTCATCCCGTAAATTGGAACGATTTGTGGTGATTAAAGTACCAAATGCAACATTTGCACCTTTGGTAAATAGTAAAAAACTTAGACCACAAATCGATGAAATTGGAGGAGGGTTATTTCTTGCAGGAGACTATACAGATTGTGATTGGCCATCCACAATGGAAGGGGCTGTAAGAAGTGGGCTGTTAGCTGCAGCCGCCGTAAGCGGCAACAAGAATTGGAACGCTGATGAAGAATGGGTTAATTGGCCACAGAGACCTAAAAGAAATAACGAAGCATGGGAAAAATGGTAGGTGATTTAGTGTCGAAAAAATTTGAATGGGGTGAACACAAAATCACCAATGATGGTGTTTTTTTGGCTGGTTATGACATGCACGAGTCGCTTGCTGATGCGCAAAAGTATTGTACAAAAATAGCGAAAAGTCACTATGAAAATTTTATTATTTCAAATTGGTTTACTCCAACTCACATAAAACAGCATATCGAGAATATCTATGCATTCTGCAGATATGGTGATGATTTGGGAGATGATGCTCCATTCCCTCCTAGCGAAAGGATTCTTCTTTTGGAAGAATGGGAAGATGACCTTAGAAGAGGGTTTGAAAATGAATGGTCTGGTAATCCACGGCATCCCATAATAAAAGCAATTAGCCACACTGCAAGTATTTTTTCCATACCTATAGAACCGTTTTCAAAATTAATTAAAGCATTCAAAATGGATCAAAATAAAACAAGGTATCAGACATGGGATGAGTTACGTGAATATTGTATTCATTCTGCAGATCCTGTTGGTCATCTATTTCTGTATGTATATGGGCATGATGATGAAAATTTAAGAAGAATTAGTGATTATACCTGTACTGCACTACAACTCGCAAATCACTGGCAAGATGTATCCCGCGACCTTGAACAAGATAGAATATATATGCCAATAGATGAGATGAAGAAATATGGATATAGCATGGATATGTATCAAAATAGAGAATCAAATGAACAGTGGCACAACTTGATGAAATTTCAAGTAGAAAGGGCTAGAGATTGGTTTTCAAAAGGTGAAGAATTATGGCATTTGGTTGATCCGATGCTAGCTGTTGATTTACAGATGTTTACTATGGGAGGTACCGCGGTACTCGATTCAATTGAAAAATTGAATTTCAACACATGGAAAAAGCGACCCACAATTAGTAGATTTAAACAACTATGGATGCTCAGGAGGTGCCGTAGGCTGTGGCGAAACGCTAAAAAAAACAAATTAGTTAACTAGATTACAAAATGCAAATAGAGGGGATGTGGGCCGATGATAGACCAGGCAAATGTGAGTGATGTAATTCATGCGCCAAGAAGGGATTCTATGCACGAGGTTTCAGCAAAGAGTACAAAGGGAGCTGCATTAGAAGCAATTCGTGCTGCAGTAGTACTAACAAAAGATGCTGTT
>CAYSJV010000112.1:0-4009 GCA_964431435.1 uncultured Candidatus Poseidoniales archaeon | reverse complement strand
GATGAAATGGGCCGTTACGCATCGGGGCACACTCTTAATCATGGGTAACTAGAGAGGGATGTAGACGGTAGTTGATTTGATGAGTCCAATTCCCCCCCCAAATCCAAACAGGTGTTTATTGGGTGGAACTTTTGATAGAATGCATGTTGGGCATGAAAAATTGATAACAACTTGCCTAAAAAGATGTGATTACCTTGAAATTTGGCTTACTACAGATGAGATGGTATCTGAAAAGATAGGTAATGTTCAATCTTTTGAAATTCGAAAAAATAGTATTGAAAGTTGGATTGAGGAACATGGATTGAATGAACGAATTTCAATTCACAGATTAAAAGATAGTATTGGTCCAGCACCTAGTAGAGAAGATTGTGACGCCATTGGTTGTACTTCTGAAACTAGGGGTATGTGTGAACAAATAAATGATATGCGATTAGCTAATGGATTAGATGAATTGGAAATTATTGAGGTAAAACACGAATTAAATAAATTAGGAATGGAGATTAGTAGTTCATCAATAAGGTTGGGGCTTATGGATAGAAAGGGTGAACTTTGGTTAAGTGCAGATGAGTTTGCATTGGATCATAAAATGCCAAATAATTTAGATTCAGAATTGAAAACACCTATGGGCCAATTGTTTACAGGGCCAGAATCAGAACCCACCATTGCTATGAAAAAACTACTTTTAGAATTCCCACAGGCCAATCACAAAATGATTGCAGTGGGTGATGTTACAGTAAATACATTGCTTGGAATGAATATTATTCCAGATATTGGGGTAGTTGATGGAAGAACAAAGAGGTTGGATTTGCCTGAAGACAAGAAAGTAGATCAAAAACCATTTTCAAAGATACTAACATGTACTAATGAACCAGGGATGATTACTTCTGAATTTAAGAAAACATTGAAAGAAGCTTCTGCACATTTAGATGGTACACTTGTTGTTGTTGATGGTGAAGAAGATTTGGCACCTATGATTTTGCATTTATGTTTAGAGATTGGGAATGTGGTTATGTATGGGCAACCCAAAGAAGGTATTGTGGCCAAAGTAACCGACGAAAAAACAAAAATTAATTGCAAGAGATTACTTTCTCTCTTCAATACAGTTTAATCATCATTAGATGATTCTAACTCATTTTCTGATGCATATTTAAGGGCAAACCCAAATGCAATTAATGCTGCTGAAACAGCATAAACTCCTGTATCAACCCAGCCAGTATACATTATTCCCCAATAGATGTAGAAACAAAAACCGATAACTAAGCACCATGCTGAAATTGTTTTCATCCAACCTCCATCTTGTGGATTCACCAATGAGTTCCAGTAGTTGTTAACAAAAAGATTCCTTATCCAAGAAACAATTCCTCCTTCTGTTGATTTATGTAACCCTAATGTACCTAAACCAAACATACTACCCGTAATCAACAGGAATGTAGTATCACTATAAATTCCAAAAGATGTTTTTGTTGTGAACATTGGACCACCTATTTTTCCTAAACTTAAAAAACTGGCCCAAACTACTTTTTCTTCAGGTCTTAATAGAATCATTAGATTTAGAATACCAAGGGTCAATCCCCATAATCCTAGTCCAAATAACCACTGGGATGTTATCTTACTAGGGTTCAAAACTTTATCCAAAAAAGATGTACTTTCACTACTTTCGGTCATGTTGCTCTGAATGGCCGAACTGCCAACCCCGTTTAACGGTTACCGGCATCTAGAGCCGAGTTTGAATTTTGTATTTGGCCCCGACTACAGCGCTCATACCCGAATCGGAGTTAATCATAATCTCACCAACATGTATTGTATTTGGAATGCAACTGTTTATTTCTTTACTTCTACCATAGCGCCCTTTACTTACTGTTTTAGCAGTAATTAATCCTAACATATCCAAATTTGAAATTAAGTCTGTAACTCGTCTTTGTGTTAATCTGGTTGTTTTAGCATATCTGCACGCTTGCTTGTACATTTCATATACCTCTCCTGTTGCGATATTTTGTAGACCTTGGTTTTCATTAAGCAACACTGAAAAGAGTACTAATTTTTGTTGGAATGGAAGAGTTGCTATTACAGGAGTAATCTGATCGCACTCTATTTGATTTTGGGCCATCCTAACATGTCTTTCTCCCACTTTTTCTGCCCGCTCTTGAGTAGCTTTTTCTGCAGATACTCTCAATAAATCCAAAGCTCTTCTTGCATCCCCGTGTTCTTGTGCTGCTAAAGCTGAACATAATCTGACAACACCAGTCTCTAGTGAACCCTTTTTCAGACTTACAGATACTCTTTGTTTCAAAATGTCTTCCAGTTGTTTTGCATTATATGGTGTGAAAATAACATCTTCTTGTCCAAGCCTACTTCTTACTCTTGGATCTAGATAATCTGTAAATGTTAAGTCATTACTAATACCAATTACACAGCATCTAGAATTATTTAATTCTGTATTGATGTTTGTGAGGTTATACAATAAATCATCACCACCTTTTCGAACTAAATGGTCAATTTCATCGAGAACTATTACATGTACACCTCCAACTTTTTCCATACGGTTGATTAGTGTTTTTAGAACTCTATCTGTAGGCCACCCTGTAAAGGGTATTTCTTCTTCAAAATTTTGAATTAAACTGTTTCCTATATTTGCTAAAACCCTGTATTGCGTATCTATGTTTCTACAATTAACAACTACAGGGTTTACCGATCTATCTAATTCTTTACCTTTTTGAGATAATTGCTCACAAATAAACCTTGTAACAGCGGTTTTACCTGCACCAGTGACTCCATACAATATCATATTAGATGGAATTTGTCCCCTCAATGCTTCAACTAGATTGAGTCGAATGCTCTCTATTTCTGTTTCCCTATGCGGTAGTTCCTTTGGGGTATAACTATGTCTTAATGCTTCTTTATCTGTAAACAAACTCTCTTCTGCCAAAACAGTGTCGAAAATATTAGTATCCAATTTTTGTCCCCCATGATAATTTTGTTTTTGTAAGTCATATCTCCGGCGCTGCGGTAGTTCTTGTGACTATGTGTATTGGTATTAAGATTATTCAACAAATTCGAATTTGCTTTGGAATCAATCTGTATTTTAATGTGAAATTTTTTTGACTATTATTTTGTGAATTATCTATGTTAATCATAGAAAATAACATATATTTTCAGAATAATTAATTTAAATTTTTTTCTTCAACCAATATTCCATTTTTCCATATGAACACATCGCCATCGCATGGTTGAAACACATTGGACGGCATCTTCGGAAGGTTATTCGATATTACTGGAGTATTCTTTGTAGATGGGTCATCAATATAGTGGTGAGTAATTAGAAAAATGACTTTTGGGTTTTCATCAGCTAACCTTTTCAAAGTATCAGGGTTATAGTGGTGTGGAGTATCTACATTACTGGGAACCCCCATCTCTATTATTACTACATTACAATGAGGTACTCTGCTTTCAATTTCTGAACACGGCCCACTATCACCCGTATGCATTAATTTCAATTTTGCAGATTTATTTGAAAATAGATAACCATGAGGGTCAGATGCAGGATCATGGGATACTTCAAACCGTTCAAATTCCCAGTCATTATTTGTAGAAATAGAACCACTATTGTTGTCATGCCATTCAGTATTATTTTCCAATCTATCAATAAGGCTGTTTGGATAAGCTAATTCACACAAGTTATGAAGATGTTTTTTTGCACTTTCAGCATGGTATACATGCAACATATTTTCACCACTCCTATCTGAAATATATTTCCGTTCTATTACAAATGAAGGAAAACCAAATGTGTGATCTGCATGTAAATGTGTGATAAATAGAGAATCTATTTCGCTTGGAGATATATTGCTTCTTCTCAATGAACTCAATACAGTAAGTGGTACATCCACCAATATGTGTGAATCAATCAAAACTAAAGAGTGTAATCTCCCCTGAGGCAAAAACGCATTTCCCGTGCCTAAAAACTCAATTCGAACCATTGCTCTCAACATATAGGAGGTGTTAGATACTTTTG
>CAYSJV010000111.1:0-4059 GCA_964431435.1 uncultured Candidatus Poseidoniales archaeon | reverse complement strand
GAATCTGTGATTTGTGGGGGTGCTTCGGGGAGGGGGGCTGAAATTGGAATAAATGATTGGGGGGCTGGTGCCATCTGAGGAATTTCTAAAACTCCAGTTTGGATATAATCTGAAAGTATTCCATCGATTGATCCCATGGTTGAAGTCATTAGATATCCGTTTGATTGAATCTCAAAAAAATGTGTTTTGATTGGGCCCCCTGAAGTGTGTATTGTTATGGTGTGAGGTCTCGTTTTTGCCATGACTGCTAATCCACAAAAAATAAGTGAGGCAGTAAATGTAAACAAACCAAAAATTGCAGTTTGAGGAAAGAAAAGTAATGCTGCAGTAGGGAAAAGCACTGCTGACGAAATTGTAAAGGGCAATTGGTTGTCGACAAGGAAACTGTATCGCGAATGTGAAAAGCCCTGTATTGCTGATTTTTGTATTGTGGCAAGGTGTTTCAATGATTCTTGGTTGGTTTTTCTTACTGACTTTAAAACGTGGAATAAGTCTTCATCTGCAACAATTGAAAGTGCCATATTACCATTTGAAGATTCACGAACCACTAATTCATTCAAATCTTCATTTGATTTATCTAAAAGGGGGATTGCTCGGACTGGGTTGGTGGGCTGCATTGATGTGCCCTTAACATCATATATATTAGATGATGTTTGTAAATCACCAGTTACATAGTCATAGTTTTTTGAACCTGGTGTAAAATATTGCATATATGTTGAATATCCGCCGGCTCCTATTGATAAAAGGATGCTGAAAATCGTTATCCACGCACTATATCCCAAACTCGGATCTCCAGATAGTGGTTCTGGCATCATAAATGACCAAGCTACAAAACCAACACAAGTAAAAGCCCCCCCTACAAATGGAGAGAATTCTGAGAAAGGAAGTATCACACCGCGTATACCTAATATTGAGATGGCTATTGAGGCAATCATCGTTAGTATGCCAATTGAGATAAATATCATTCCTGTAAGTCCTGCATTCGCTGTATCTCCCATAGCAACACATAATGGATCTGATTCGCCACTACTCGCAACACAATTGTCATATTGTTCTCCTAAATCAAATGTTAAAGCGGTGCAATTACCGTTCGTGCATGTATTTCCATATGCATCATCAAGTCCTATTTTTGATTCAGTTGTAATTGTAAGAGTTCCTGTGAAGGGATTTTCCGTTGTTGAAGATTGTTCATCAACACTCCAAGAATCTGTCATAACACCAATAGATGCAAAAATCAATGCGATTAATACTATTCCTGGGCTAATCAAAGCCATTATGTCTAACGGTTTAGGGGTTGGTGCAACTGCAGATAGTCCAGAAGGTGCTGATTGCATGTGTGATGCGACTGGGGGTTAGTTATTCTCATTTATGGAGAACAAAGTGTTTTAGATTAACTAAATGTTGCAGTAATAAGAGTAATTTGAATGACCCACAAAATCAAACATACTTTGACAATATTTGTTGAAACCCTTTGAAGGTTGTAACATATTTTTTCTAATTCTACCCTTTCTTTAGTCGATTCATATTCTGTTGTTTTTGAAAGTGTATCCATTAATTTAGAAAGTTTTGTATCCATTTTTTTCCATACTATCCACCACAATGATAATGCTAAAATTAAACTCATACTCCATCCTATTTCAAAAAATGTTGCATTGCCAGTAGCAGTTAATGAATGTATTATAAATCCAAATAAAGATATTGTTCCGCCCCACCACCCAAGCAAATACAATTTCTGATTTGAGAAATTATTTGGATCTTTAGTTACATTAAACCATGATGGAAATATTAGGCACAATATGGCAGAAAGCCAAATTGATTGCCCCAATATTCCCATAAACAGAGGTATTGTGGGAATTTGCATTTACTCACTTTCACTCAAAATCAGTAGTAGACCATGCCTCTACACCGTTTGTTTGTGCTTTAAGTCCTGTAGCAAGCGATGTACCAATAATCGTAGGTATCGAAGCTTCTGATGCAATTTCAAAGGTCCTGTTACTAATTTTCCCATTGAAAACTATTGCAAGAACGTCTTTGGAGCTTTTTGCTTCTGCCGCAAGTTTGGTTGCTCCAATTGCAGCAGAGATTGTATCGTCGCCATATACAAACAATGCTTGATTAGTCTTTAGCGAACTAATGTGTGTTGCATAATCCTTGATTTGGGTTGGTGCTTCCGGAGGGGCAGACGCCTCAACACTGGAAGAATCATCATCAACATCATCAGAACTCAGCTTGGACATAAATTTGTCAATTGGTTCTTTCATACTCAAACACTTGGTAACTGTCTTCTGAGCCAGTAATTCCCATTCCTGTCCAACTGGTGCCTGTGCTACGAAATCAACTTTCAAAACACCGTGTAGTTCTCTCAACAACATTTCTCCACCACGATCACCGTCTATGGCGACAATGACTGTTGCCTTTTTGTTAGCTAACTCTATCAATTCTGGTTTGATGTTTCCGGCACCATCAGCTGAGATTGCATTTTTTATCCCAAATGATAATACATTTCTCACATCATTTCTGCCTTCCATAATTATCAAGGAATCAGAGCTTTCAACATTAGGTCCACTTGTTAATCCGTGAAACATCTTTTCTTTTTCTGTAGTTAAAACTGCTCTAACTTCATCAATTACATCTCTAGTTGCTGTTGTTCCTTCATTAACCATTTTCAGAAGTAAATCTTTTGCAATCTCTACTACTTGTGTTCTCTTTGTAACTCGGATATCTTGTATCTCAGCAACATTGATTGTGGCCTTACAAGGCCCAATTCTATCTATTGTTGAAATCGCTGCTCCAATAATTGCAGTTTCTACATTGTCCAAACTACTAGGTATGTTTATTTCTCCTGAAACCTTACCTTTGTTTGATTGAAGATTAACTTCGATCATTCCAATTTTTGTAGTTCGTTGAAGTTTTCTCAAATCCAATTCGTCTCCTAGCAATCCTTCACATTGCCCGAAGAGAGCCCCCACAACATCTTTCCGTTGTACGGTACCATCGACTTGGATTTTCGCTTTAATCATATATTTTGATTTGTTATTTTTTTGATTTTTTGCCATTTTTAAGCCTCCTTAAGACTCTCTAACCAAACCACAACAACCGCGTGATTGTGCGTGTCCTTAAGACACGAGTGAATCGGATTTTGAGCCTGTGCTCATGAAATCCGACTTGCCTACCCTTCTTGAAGGCATCGTGCGTATAATCTTAATTTTATTATAATAAGATAGGGGGTCCTATAACAGTAAAATAAAGTGTCATGGTGTTTTAGGGTGCTTCATGGCTGAAGTTGTTGGTACTGCAAAAAGTGTCTTCGCGGGTGCGCTTAGAGTAATGTTAAGTGATGGTGTGCTAACAAGAGAAGAACGTAGATTAACAGCAGCACTATCAAGACATATGGAACTAAAAGATGATGACCCCCTGAAAATATATGAAGCAGTCATTTCAGGAGAAAATATTGATGGGGGAAAAGAAATTACAGATGAAGAAGGCCAGGAAATATATGTTCGTGTATATGAAGTAGCTCTCGTTGGCGTTCTTTCTAATGACGAATGGCAATTACTTGCTTATCTTCGACAGGTGTTTGGTATTGATGAAAAAACACATAGAGAAATTGAAGCACTTCTAATGAAAGTAGTTGAAGAAAAATATGAACCTAAAATGCACCAAAAAATGATTGGGCATTTGAAAGACTCTGTTAGCATCATTGGGCGATGGTTTGATTCTGCAAGATTGAAGAATGTGAATTGATTAAAGGTTAATGTTTTTCAGCCGAGACTACATCATGTGGTTGATTGAAGTGGAAAGGTTTCTCCCATCTGATGACCCGATAAAAGAAGATGTTCTTGAATGGATAGTTGAAAGAAACTCTAGAGATGTGCATCAATTATTGTTCTGGCTTTCTGAATCAAGATCTTTAAGAGAAAAAAGAGCGATGGTTAGAAGGATAAGAGAATTGGTTGGGGAACTTGAGGAAGCCATGGAAGAGTTGGCTTTACTAACATGAGGTTCTTAGATGGGCGTACCTAGTATTATTTTGGCAGGTGGAAAGAGTACAAGAATGGG
>CAYSJV010000110.1:0-4168 GCA_964431435.1 uncultured Candidatus Poseidoniales archaeon | reverse complement strand
GAAATGAAATAATATTGTTGGTATATGCTGTAATGGTGATTATTTGGGGGCCACAACCAGGTATAAGCCCAATTGAAGAAGCAACTACAATTGCAAAAATACCAGATCCATACTTTGCCAAATCTGCTTCAGTAGTACCTGAGAATAAAAGTGTGTATGAAAACGCCAAATATGCAATTAGTACCCAAAATGTGACAAATGCAGTTTCTGATGCTGCATGTATTAATGTCTCTTCAAATGAATGTAATTTATCACCAATTGTTGCTTCAGTATCATCAGCTATCCAATTCTTTGAAGAGATATACAATGTAATTGAAAGAGAAGTTCCGAGTAGCCCTACCCATGTTAATAATCCATCTCTTGTCAGTATATTGAAGGTTAATTCAGGAGCATAATTTGGATCTTTTGCATACCAATAGAGAAGTAATATGGCGAGAACTAAACCTATGCCTGTGATTAGCCACCACACAATGTAACCTTTGTGTATTATTTTGTATGCTAATCCTCCCCTTTCTTCTCTACCTAAACCTTCAACTACGTCTGAAAATGAATCTCCTCCATCATCTTTTACAAACCCATTATCACTTGTGGTGTTTGATTTTCCTAGTTTCCCCAGCGGGTTTTTTGGGGTTATTTTTAGCAAATCAATACCATATCCCCATACGACTCCAGTTACAAATGAAATTAGATGAACCATGAGAACTGGAAATAGGAATTTTCCATCAAGGGCAACAGCACCAATTAGTATGAAAGCAGAATCGCCTAATGTTGCAATAAGTGTGGCCACGACAGTTCCATAAGTCACAATGCCTCTTGAGTACATCGGCATCATTATGATTGCACCACCGCATCCAGGAGTAAGCCCCAGCAGGGCCCCAATTATTGGTTGAAGTTTTTTATTTGATTTTATTAGCTCCACAAATTTTCCTGCAGTAACATATTGTAGATAAGAAAATAACAACACCATAACTCCAACGAATACAGTTACTGCTAGAAATGCATCTCGCATACTGGTGAGCAATATATCTAACATATCTGATAATTTTACCATTATTATTCACCAGTTTCATTTATGGGGTGGGACTTTCGATAAAAGTACTTGCTACTTACGTTAACAATTCCACTAGAAATAGAACTTAGAATACGATACGGGGTAGATTCAATTGGATCTGCCTTTTTTCTTTTCCACCTGATTGAGTTAACAATAATCTTAGCCTGTTTTCTAGCACTTCTACCTTTTTGGTTAAGTTTAGGTCTAGCTGACTCAACATTTCTTTCACTAGCCACGTTGAAAGCGGTTGATGTCATCCCTGGATGGCAGCCTATGACATGGATTCCACTTGATTTCAAATCACTTCTCATAGAGATTGTCATACTCGATAATGCTGCTTTTGTTGCACTGTAAAATCCGATTGCTTGAAGTGGATAATACCCTACTATGCTGCTTACATTAACAATTGTAGGAGCACCTGCAGTATTGGAATTTGAAAGCGATTCATGCATTATTCTTGATAACGCCAGAGGCGATATAACATTCAATTCAAGCAACTCGCGTTCATATTTTAAATCACCATCCATGAGCAGTGAATCATATCCTCTACCTGCATTATTTACTAAAAGATCTAATTTCCCTCCATATTCATTTACTTTTTTCAAAACTAATTCCAAATCATCCTGTAAAGTAACATCACATTTCAAGGGAATAAAAGCACCCCCGTTCTCTTTGACCTTGTCATTATTGGAAATTTTATCTGCCAATTTTTCTAATAATTCCTCACGCCTAGCAACTCCTATTACTTCCATACCTCTTTCAGCAAGTAATATCGCCAGTTCAAGGCCGATTCCTGAGGATGCACCAGTTACAACTGCTAGACCTTTTTTAAATCTAAATTTCCGTCCCATGTTCTTGGGAGAGGCAATCAATACATTGAATTGACTGCTACTTTCTGATTTGAGGGAGGTAGTCAAACGTTTTGTAATATTTGATATAATTGAACAAATGAACAACATTTAATCTTATTTCTGTTCAACTGAGTATATATGTCAAATATAACTGTACGAGGTTTACTAAACAATTATGGGCGACCTGTGATTCCAAGGATACTATCTGAACGGTGCATATAATGCAGTCTGAACAGCGCGTCAAATTGGTTGGGAACAAGATGATTTCAGATATTCAACCAATCAATACCGATGGTGATGTTGCAGAAATGAATGATTTCGGATTCAATAGTATATCAATCGAAGATTATTCGAGATACCACATTGATTCAGAAATACTTGATGATCTTCAGTCAATACCTCGAAGGTTTGATGTCAAGGTTGGTAAATTTGGCCTTGCGAAGTTATTAATGAAGGAATTTTTCCACTATTTCGGAAAGTGGGATGTTGTATTTTCAAGACCATGTACCTATGGAGTATTTAGTGGCCCAGTAGGTGGTTTTTCACCCAGACCTGAGTTGTGTGTGGGATGTCTTCGTTGTACTATCCAACACCCTGAATTTGTGGATGTAACACATAACCCTGAATATCTTAATTTGGGCGATGATTATACCACATTCAAGCACATTGCCACTATTGATGAGGAGGCGAAAAAGGGCACTGTGCCTGTAAGAGGTCAAGGTTATCGAGGTAAGTTTGGAGGTCCAGGGTTTGATGGGATGTTGACTGATATGTCTGAGATTGTAAGGCCTAGTAGAGATGGTATACATGGTAGAGAAATAATAGGCACATCTGTTGATTTAGGTTCAAAGCCGATGAATCTTAAATTTTCAAATGCCGGAAGTATTCTAGGAGAATTGCCTAATATGGTCACAATCCAGGTTCCATTTGTATTCGACACCCTTCCTTGTGTGCAAGATGATCCTCTCATAACTCAAATTATTGCAAAAACAGCTGAGGAAATCGACACACTCGCCTTCATACAAGCAGAACAAATTGTAGAAGCCGGACTATCTGGCCGAAACATCGTGCCAGTATTGGACCCGGGTAATTTGGATTGTCTTGAACTCTTGGGTGGCGATAACCATTTGCTTGAATTAAGTAGTTGGGACCTTGATGCATATACTCTTCTCAAAGGTGGCAATTCAAACGTTTTAGTTGCAGTTGTACTTGAATTCAATGAAGGATGGATGGATGAGTTCAAGAAAATGATCTCAGCAGGAGTTGAAATATTCCACCTTAAGAGTGATTTGCACGGCAGGGGTTCAGATGGCACATTCATCATGGATTCTATGAAAGAGGCACACATGCATCTTGTTGAAACTGGAGTTAGAGATAAAATATCTTTGATTGGTTCAGGTGGTATTTCTGCTGCGGATCATTTACCAAAAGCAATAATTTGTGGAGCAGACGCAGTCTCAATTGACATACCTCTCATGTTTGCATTACAAGGTAGATCAATGGGTTCACTTAGTAGTAGGGCAGATACTAAATTTACCTTCAGTAGAAAACTTTCTGAAAAATGGGGTGTGCAACGTCTAAAGAATCTCTCTGCTAGTTGGAGGGATCAAATGTTGGAGATTCTAGGTGCGATGGGTATTCGGGAAGTTAGAAGGTTAAGAGGGGAATTTGGCCGTTCGATGATAGTATCAGATTTGGAGCACGAAGCATTTGGAGAAATTGAAGGTTATGTTAAGGAGGGAAGTAAATGAGTACGACAGAGAAGCCAAGCGAGACACTAATACACAAAACAACAACACTTATGCAAGATGGTTTTCGTTCTAGAATTTATGGTGAATATTCAGTTCCAGAAGCTCTTGGAGACGCACGCTGGACCGATGAATTGATACTTTCAACATGGTATATGGCTGAAACTGGAAAAGTTCCTAGTGATATGAACTACCGTACTGGTAAAAGTAATGGTGGATTTGATAGATTAGATTTTAAATTCCTACCTGAGAATGAGTGGATAGAACATAGTGAAGATATTAATACAAAAATACCACTCAATAGAAGAGGTGATTCACGACCAGAACTCAGTATCGATTTACCTGTATACGGAGGAGGTATGTCTTATGGGTCTGTATCTTTGAATGTGATGATGGCAAGGGCAAAAAATGCACAAAATTGGAATATTTATATGTCGACAGGAGAAGGAGGATACCCCCCTCAATTATATGAATTCAAAGATAATGTAATCACACAAGTGGCCACAGGTTATTTTGGA
>CAYSJV010000109.1:0-4534 GCA_964431435.1 uncultured Candidatus Poseidoniales archaeon | reverse complement strand
AGGTTACTTCTTTTTCAAAATTATAAATTAAATTTTCATTAACAATTCCGTCACTAGCTGCAAAGAATGCAAGAACATGTTTCAAAAAATGTCTTTCATCATCATTAAGATTTTTCCAGTCCTTCATATCCTGTCCGAGGTCTACCTCTTCTGCAGTCCAAAATGATGCCTCCGCAAGTTTGTAATATTCCCAAATTTCTTTATGCTTTAGAGGGAATAATACATACCTGTTTGGATCATCGATTAACATAGGTTCAATGAATTCACCAGAAAGATCTTCAGCGGTGAAATCAACTGTCCCATCACTTATAATTTCATCCAAATCGACCACCTTTTTCTCCATCATCCCACGCACTCAGGGTTTCATTCACACTCAAGTCATCCTTTAATCTTTCAGACGAAGCAAGGGTCAGGAACCCACAAAAAATAACTTTTTAGAAAAGTTAGACATTGCCAAATGACTTTCTGATTACAAAAAACAAAAGCCTTCGTACTACCTATCGTGAAATATGGAAAGTGATGTAGTCAGTGTAGAGTTTTTCAAATTAGATCCAGAAGCAACGGTACCATCCCAGGGCACAAATACTGCAGCAGGGTGGGATCTCCGATGCATTGAAGATGCTATATTGAAGCATAGAGAAGTTACAATGATTAGGACTGGGTTAGCATTGGCAATACCTGATGGATGGGAGGGGCAACTGAGGTGTCGCTCGGGACTTGCAAAAAAAGGAATGATGGTATCTAATGGAATCGGAACAATAGATTCTGATTACAGAGGTGAAATTATGATATTAGCAACATGGGTGGGCCCTGATTCTGAATATGTAATAAACAAAGGTGAGCGTATTGCACAAATTCTGATAAAGAAGGTTCCTAATGTCAAATTTAAGGAAGTTAGCAGTATTGAGGAATTAGGTAATACTGAAAGAGGAAGTGGTGGATTTGGATCCACAGGAATAACGTGATTTGATGATTCCCAAACCTGAACAAAGCAAATTAAGAAATCATTGGGAACTTGATGGTGATACTGTATTTCTAAATCATGGTTCATTTGGCGCATGTCCTTCATTCATAATAGAAGAGCAAATACGTTGGATTAGAAAATTGGAGAAGGAGCCAGTTAGGTTTTTCGAAAGAGAGTATCCTGAGTTAATTGAAGGAGTTAGAGACACTCTAGCTAATTTTTTAAATTGTGAGGCTGATGATTTAGCCCTAGTCACAAATGCAACATCTGGGATAAATACAGTACTTAGGTCACTGCGATTTGAAAAGGGAGATGAACTCCTTGTTCCGGACCATGCATACCAAGCATGTAGAAATGCACTGGATTATGTAAGTGAAAAATGGGGAGCAAATACCACTGTATGCCAATTACCATTTCCAGTATCACATTCAGATGAAATCATAGATTGTATTCTTTCATCTGTAACCCCCAATACAAAATTGGCAATGCTGGATTTTGTTACAAGCCCCACTGGATATGTATTACCAATAAAGCGCCTAGTGAAAGAATTACAAGCAAGAGGTGTAGATGTATTATTAGACGCTGCTCATGCACCTGGAATGGTAGATTTGGACATTAAGAACATAAATGCAGCTTACACTTGTGGGAATTGCCACAAATGGTTGTGCACACCAAAAGGTTCAGCATTCCTGCATGTTAGGAAAGATAAACAGTCAGAAATTCACCCATTAGCCATTAGCCATGGCATGACTTTCCCACTAGAAGATGCAACAAGATTTCGACATGAATTCGATTGGGTTGGAACACATGATCCCTCTCCTTGGTTAACGATACAAAAATCAATTGAAGAATACCCTAAATTAATTGCGAGTGATTGGAGTGGTGTGAGAAAGCATAATCACAATTTAGTAATTAAAGGCAGAAATCTCATTGCTGACGCACTACAGATTGAACCACCTTGTCCTGACGATATGATTGGTGCCATATCAACATTAAAATTACCAAATTCTGATACAAAACAAGGGATTCCGCTCTACAAGCCAGACCCATTGCATGAAAGATTGTTAGATGATTTTGGAATACAGGTTCCTGTATGGGCGTGGCCATCACCCTATGGAAGATACATTAGAATTTCAGCACAATTATACAATCATATTGATGAATACCGGTATCTTGCAGAAGTACTACAAAGCATAGACCTTACATAGAATTAAAAATCAGATTAAACACAGGAAGAGTGGAGCCATGGGTGAAATAGTCGTAGGAATTTCTGGCGCATCTGGTGCGATATATGGCATCAAATTAGTTGAAGCATTAACTTCAATGAATAAAGAGGTGAGGTTAGTAGTAAGTGAAGCGGGTAGAATAACAATGCAACATGAATGTTTCACAACTCCTGAAGAATTTGCAGAAAGAACAGGTGTGCTTCTAGAAGATAATGTCGACATTGGAGCCAAATCGGCTAGTGGTTCTGCCAAAATAGATGGTGTTGTGATATGTCCGTGTAGTGGGACTACACTCGGAAAACTGGCTGCAGGAATTGGAGATAATTTATTGACACGGAGTGCTATTGTTGCAATGAAAGAACGCCGTAAATTAATATTGGTGCCTAGAGAAACACCATATGCTACAGTACATCTGGAAAATATGGCAAAATTATCTAGTTGGGATACCGTAATACTACCTGCTAGCCCTGGATTCTATAATCATCCAGAGAACATAAATGATTTAGTAGATTTTGTTGTTGCACGAATAATGGATCAATTAAAGATAGAACATGCCATTGGAAAAAGGTGGACTGGGACTGAAATTGATGTCTAAACTTAGCAAAGGGGTGAAAATTTGGAAAATTTAGAATCTCTGACAGTAGGTGAACTAAAAGAACGGTTGAAAGAATATTCATTGAAAACTTCTGGTAAAAAATCAGAATTAATTGAACGATTAAGCGAATATAACATTGAAAAAGTAGAACATGTCGATAGCATATCTGGATTAAGAAGAGTCATCCAAGATCCAAAACTTCTTTTGACAAGTAAAGCATTTATTGTAGCATTTCTACTTGTTGGGACTAGTACGTGGGTTGCGTTAGCACCACCTGCATTCCTAACAAACTTATTTGAGGAAGACGCTAATTACACACTAATAGAATTCGATACTGAAAGAGCAAGAGGCTTTGCTGAAGGGTTAGTCGGATTAGGGAATCCAGGAAGATTATCTGGTTCTGGGCAAGAAGGAGATACTGCAAGCATGCTTCAAAATAATTTTACTGAAGCCGGGTTAGTGGCTAGTCTGGAATCTTTTAGTGTACCAATGTTCGAAATAATGAGTGAGCCAGTCTTGCAAATTTGTATCCCCGGCAACTATCTTGGCTTGAGTCCAAACCCATGTGGACCTCTTGATGGGTTTGCAACAATTACAGAATACACCCACCATATCGATTTTGTACTACAAGGATATAGTGGTACAAGAGACATCCGATTCGAGGATAATGCAGCAATCACTGACTTGGGTAATGGTAGCGAAGATTCATTGTGGTCAACTGCAGAAGGCACGATTGGTTTTGTACACGGAGCAGGAGGTGTTTCAGGGAATACTGAATTGTATACTAAAGCGTCTCAATACGGGATTATTGCCCTTATAGTCGTGGCTTCCAATTCTGGTGCGGATACTCCTGATGATATCAGTGATGATCCTGGAAATTGCAAAATACCTGGAACAGATAGATGTGTGCCATATTTCAAAACAATAAGAGTAAGTGAATTTTCTGCAATCCCAACCGATATTCCTTTCATGATGGTGTCAGATGTAGTTGGATTTGAGATTCTTGATGCATTTGCAGCTAAAGATACTAATGATGTGAGAATAAGGGTTATGACTGATGTTGAAAATGATGGTGAAAGAGATGTAAGAGTTCCTTGTGGAACATTACAAGGTCAATCTGATGAAATAATAATGCTAGGTGGACACCATGACACTGTATACAATGGACCAGGGGCTGTGGATGACACAAGTGGTACTGCAACAGTCATGGAACTAGCATATCAATTCGGAAAAATGGCCAACGAAATAGGTAAACCGGATTATACAATAAAATTGTGTACTTGGGGTGGTGAAGAGGAAGGACTGTGGGGGTCGAAGAGTTTTGTAGACTTTCATTCAACTGAATTACAAGAGAATTTGAAAATCTACATTAATTTTGATATGCCTCACGTAGATATTGATTTAGAAACTCGTGGGAATAGCATTTGGTTCTATGGAAATCAAGAAGATGATGTAAACCATATTGCAGGAATAGTAAAGAAATTTCAACAGGAACGTTCAGTTGTGACCAATAAATATTCAATATCTTGGGGTCATTCTTCATCAGAAAATATAATAGAAAATTCTTGTAATTCAGACCATTGTCCATTCGTACAAAATGGCAATGACATAGTCGGCAGTTATGGTGGAGGGTCTTGGGAATACCATACGTATCTAGATGATATGAGTAGATTTAATGAAGAGAGTTTATCTATAACAGGCGGTGTACTTGGAACATACGCTGCATATCTAGCATGGGGTGAATGGTAA
>CAYSJV010000108.1:0-4703 GCA_964431435.1 uncultured Candidatus Poseidoniales archaeon | reverse complement strand
ACCTTTATTCTTTCTTTTTGCACGTTCACTAATCAACGACCAAGCACCTTTTTTTGAGATGCCTGGAATCGATTCAAGCTGTTTTTCAGTTGCAGTGTTGATATCCATATTACATTCTACTCCAGTAATACTTCTCATTCCATGCCCAGTGATTATAACATTTGAAACAGATTCTAGTGGAATTAGATATGGAACCCCGATTAGTATTGGATATGCTCCGATTTGTCTACCGAATGTGACTCCACCTTTTCCTAGAATATCTTGTGAAAGGTGTTCTTTTTCCAAATGTTTTGGAAGTCTAATTCTTGAGTCATGTGATTCCCACCTTACCTCTTTCAAAGTACTTCCAGTGGGAAACATTTCTTCCAACAGTGGAGCATCTATGTTTTCCCTTGTCCATTTTTTGAATGACTTAAATTCTTTTTCTGGAATTTCTTGAAATCCTTGTCCTTCAACCTGACGAATGTTTATTCGTCTTAGCCATAATCCTTCATCGACTAAGGACTGTAGAAATTCCTTGTTTAAATTGTAGGTGTAAGATGGATTTTCTCCATTCAGTCCAGCGATAAAGTTCAGGCCAGGGATAAGTTTGGGCAATCCTCTTTCACCTCTTTGTTTACCATATTTGTTGATTAGGCGAATTGCTTGCTTAGCCTGTGTTATATCACAATTTAACCAATTTTCAGTATGAACATTTGGATCAGCACTTTCTAGTCCAAACGACAAGACAGAACCATCTGAAAGAGTTTCTACTAATGTTTTTGTAATTTCTTCAGATGGTTCAATATTCTCAGCAATAATACTCGGGTTTGCATTATCTACATGGAGTATTTCCAATCTTTCATCTTCCCTAAGGCCATACAATAATTTTGCAATAGGCTCTGGATTTGGAATTGGGTATTCTAATTCAGTCACTCCTTCTGCTAAGTAGGTATATACATCAGTCATTCCCCCTAACCTGACATTCTTTACACCCGCATCTAGGGCGGCATTAACTTCAGCAATAATCGAATCAGGATTGCGGTTTAGTGGGACACCTTTTTTGGGTTCTATGCAAAATTTACACCCATTTTTGTATCTTACACACCCTTGATACACTTCTACTTCATATGTGAGAGGACCTTTGAGATCAGGATGATCTGTTACTGCCTTAGAACTTGCACCAAGTAATGCCCATTTCTCCCATTGCTCATGATTTCTCCGTTTATGTTTAAATTCACCATTTTTTAGAAAATAATCGAGTGTTGCATCTGTGTCCTGAACACCAAGAAATAAGTTCTTTCTAAGTGGACTCCATCCTTCGTATCTCCACCCTCTTATCGCCCAACCACCACATAAAATTGGTATTGTATTATTTGATTGATATATTATTGAATCAATCTCTTTTATGCTAATGGGAGTACCTCTCAAGTATTTTCCAGGTACCACTGCTCCGGCAATAATTACTATCCCTGAATATTCTTCAGTTGTTTTTTGTTTATTCAATCTCCATTCATCTATCGTTATGTATTCATATGCAACTTTGTGCTCTTCAAAAACACCTGCAATATATCTACTATGGAATCCGATATATGGTGGAACGCCAAAAGCAGCAGGTTCGTCCTCGTAGCCATCTAGCAGCAGCCACCTGGCTTCCTGCTTATCCGCCATGTTCACTCCCCGTCAAGCCCTTCCTCTTTTAGAGCCATTTCTTCTCTTTTGCTACGTTTATTGGAATTGCTCTTTGCACCACGTTCCTTTGCTGCGGAAACAGTGATGTTTCTTCCCATGAATTTTTCCCCATTCAATTTGTTAATCGCTTTCTTTGCATCATCATCAGACATTGTTACAAAACCAAAACCTTTCGATTTACCAGTATCTCTATCTTTCATTATGAATAAATCTAGAACTTTACCATGCTCAGAAAATAATTTTCTCAAATCATCATCTTCTGCATTCCAACTCAAACCACCAACAAATATCTTAGAACCATTGGGTTTTTCTCTTCTTGAAGGTCTTCTATCTCCTCGTTTATCACCTGCATCTCTAACTGAGACACTTTTTCCTTTTATTGAGGTTTTATGAAGTCCTGAAATTGCAGCTTTTGCTTCATCACTCTTAATCATCTCAACGAATCCAAACCCTCTCGACCTTCCTGTTTCTGCATCTTTGATTACAGAGACGCTCGCTAATTCACCATATTTTGAGAATAACTCTTTCAAATCACTTTCTTCTACATCTTGCGAAAGCCCGCCTACGAAAATCTTGCTGTATTTACTACCTCTAGAACTACCACCACTACTTCCTCTGGTCAAATTTATTTTTCTTCCATCATTTCGATAATCTGCACCTAGTAGAATACTTCTTCCATTTTCTGAATTGAAAACGTCTTCCATTTCTCTACTCCATCTCTTGCCAGAATTATTCATACTACTTGGACCATTGTTTGGCAACTCGTAGCCACTTCCATATCCATCTGAAAGTACTCTAAATCCGATGTAATTGCATTCGGGACATGCTACATTGTAATCTCCTTTTGATTTCGGCTCTAATGTTTGTCCACATGATGGACATAGTGCATGAAGAACTCCACATTTGTTGTCCCCCCTCATACTTATTCTTACTACAGGATCTGTTTCAGTTACTATTGCTCTGATAATATCTCTTCTTCTCATGCAATCCTTTGGTTGGTGAAGAAATCTGTCTACTAGTGATGCCACGTGCATCTGACCATAGATCTGGTTTGGAAGTATATTCCGATATGGCTTTCCTTCAACCTGTAAGATAATTGCTTCTGCTGATTTTTCTTTTAGTATTGCTACAGTTCCTATCACATAATCGCCTTTTTCTACAGACAATACACTTGCTCCTGATTTTTCAACACTTATTGTATTCGAATCCTCGTTTACAAAAACAGTACCACTCAATACCGAAACAATGTTTCCATTGTCACAAAATGTGCCTTCTCCAAGCGTGAATTTATCCTCTTTTGCTAGAACTGTACCAGGAGATACATATTCGCCAATTGCTACCATAATACTCAACTCTGGGAGTCAATACTCCCCTTTCCTCATTCCTGCGGAACCGTGCCTGTTGTTAAAACCACCACTCTAAATTAATGTCTGGAAAATCTCCAGCATGTGGCTTTTGAAGTTCTAATTGGGTTTTTGTGATGGTGAAATGTTGCTCTGATTCGGAAATCAGCATCCAGCATACGTTCTACCATCCAACCATTCTCTTCAGCCATTGCAACTGGATGTTTAACATCACTAGAATGCATTAGGTGAATTACTTCAGCATTTGAATTAAGAGCTGCTTCTAAAAATGGGCGGTCAGCACCTTTTGTTTGACGCCCCCAAGGAGGATTCATAATTATGGTGTCAGATTGGAGTTCATCTGGCAATTCGGATGTAATTCTTTGATTGAATATATCTATTGTAGGATACCCTACATTTTCCAACTCACCCCTTAACAATTCTTTATTTGATGAAATTACATTAACTGCTGCTTCATCCAATTCGACCATTTTTACTGCCTTGGCACCCATTAATGCACACGCAAATCCTAGAATACCATTTCCTGAACCCAAATCCGAAATCACTCGATCTACAATATCTCCTCTTTCATAGATTTTGTATATCCACCTTGAAGCCAAATCTCCTTCAGTGGGGTATTGTTCTAAAGATAATAATGGATTTTCCATTAACGGTAATCGAGAGAGCAACATTGCAAGTTGCCTTTGTCTCATATTTTCACCTTAAACTAATTATGGATCATTTCCATTGTCTGCCCATCTTCTCGCAGCAGCTTCATCTGCTAACCTGCGCATTTCTTGTACTGCATCCAATGTACTGCTAGTTGCTTTATTTGAATCTCCTTTTTGTCCAGTGCTTGTTTTTGCGCCACTCACTCTCCTTGCATCATCCCTCAGTCTATCAAGGAGAATTTGGCTTACTACTTGTTCACCACACAGGCGGCAAAATTTAGTACCATCTTGCATATCTTCACCGCAACTTGTACAAAACACCATTCAATCAACTCCTAATTGCGCTTACTATTCAATGTTCTCTATTTCTTTGATAGCGTCTTCAACTTCTCTTGGTAATAATGCCTTTTCGTTTTTCTTGTAATCAAATACAACACACACAGCTGATCCTTCTGCAACAGTTACTGAGTCCTTTCCACTTACTACTTTGTATACCATTGTGAATCTATCTTCAGATATATCTGAAACTCCAGTACTTATTATGACCTCATCTGGGAATGCAACAGGACGTTTGAATTTACAATTAGTGCTAGCAAGGATTGGACCAACTCCATTTTCTTCCATATATCCATAAAGTCCACACTGAATGAAATACTCTATTCTGGATTCTTCAAACCATCTAAAATAAACTGTATTATTTACATGATTGAAGGCATCCATTTCCCCCCATTTCACTATACGGGTAATCGACACAGGAAAGTTACTTGTCATTGCAGTCCCTCATGTTAACTTGTAAGTTTGATGAATAATTCCCACGTGTTTACTCCCGCTGCAATTGCTCTTTCACTAACTTCTTGAAATTCTTGCATTTCCATAATCTCGCTTGGTTCGTGCCCTAAACTAATCATCCACTTGACTAATCTTCTAAATTCTCCTTCGGGCGTATCACTTGGAGCATCTTCTGGTTCAGGTGTGATTTGTGGAATTTCAGGTTGTGCAGTTGGTACTTGTGTACCTG
>CAYSJV010000107.1:0-4716 GCA_964431435.1 uncultured Candidatus Poseidoniales archaeon | reverse complement strand
AGATTGGAAAGAATTATTTCCGACGGAAGGGAAGATTTGTTCATTGAATTGGTACAATACCTCCTTGCACATAGGCCAACCAATCATGAATTGTGGACAGAATTAGGTAAGTTGCATGAAAAGCGAGGAGAACATGATGATGCATGGCTGTGCTATGATAATGTGCAACAATTGATTCCAACTCTTACGCTCAGAGACAATTTTCTTGAAAGAATTACTAATAAATTTGAGAAAACTGGAGGTTGGTCGGCTCCATCAGTTGATGTAAGAGTAGAATTCAATAAGAGAATGGGGGCCTTAGCAGATCGATTATCTGGTACAAAACAACACCCTCCTGTCGAATTAGATGTCGAAGTTGAAGAGATACCTAGTTATGACAAATCAGAACTGGACAAAATGTTTGAGGAAGAAGAATATCAGGCAGCATTTTTCTTATCGAGGAAATTAATATCTCAAGGTGAGGGATGGGCATTAGACTATTTTGAAAATGCAAAAAAATTACTAATTGAAGATGTGCATGAAGATGAGTGAGTTACCTAATGTAATTATTTGCGCAACTAATAGCGGCACTCTTTCAAAGGAATGTTGGATAATGGTCCTTCACCATGAGCGCGGTTGGGAATTGCCAGGTGGGAAATTGTTAGAGGGTGAGTTACCTGAGATTGGTGCAAAACGTGAGCTGATGGAAGAAACTGGTAAGAGGGGAGAAATAATTCAATCTACAAAATCCCTTGTTGAGGGGAATATTGTATTCTTGGCAGAAACAGAATCTGTTGATTCAATTCGCGAGTGGTGTAGTGATGACCCCGCAATAGAGGTGGTGAAATGGCACAAATCAATTCCAGAGAACCTTGCTTGGCCAAGGGAAGAGCTAATTTCAATACTGAACTATTTTGAAATATGTCAAGTTCAATTCTAGAGGTTACCTACTGTATACCTGTCAGTACAGAGGGGGCCTTACGATTGGTTATTGTAATAAAGTGTGGAAGAATACAACGGACAAAGAGGATGTTTCATGAAACCAGAGGAAATGGAGGCGGCCATAATCCGAAACCTTCTAGAAAAAACAGGTAAATCTCTTGAAGGTTGGTTTGTGGTGCTGAAAGAGTCCGGGCTTACAGAAAAGCGCGCCATGAATGAATACCTCAAAAATCACCATAATGTGGGGCATTTTCAGGCAAAGACCGTTGTCAAATTCTATCTTATCAATTGATTGGATAAGTTGGAACGGGTTATCGAATCCCTCAACAAGGATCTTATTTGGCAAAACGAGGTTCGAAACCCTCACCAAATATATTGCACAACTCAATGAAATCTGTAATTTCTTGCTCCTCAAAAAGATGGTTGTTTTCTTCGATTAGTTTCGTACACGATTCTATCATCGTGTGGACATCTTGATCATTTATTTTTGCAATTGGTATTTTTTCACCAGATGCCATTGGTTTTGCAGATTTAATTTGAATGTGCATATCCTCTGCATTGACATCCCTATGTTGCGTTGCTAATTTGAGGAAAAGTATGCCTGATTCAAACATCATTTCTATCAGAGGGGTTTTTGAAAATATAGCGTGTGCATTCCAGTAATGCCTTGCTGCAGAAGAAGTGTGTCCCCTGTTGCTCAAAATATTACCGGCACCAATTCGTGATATTCCCTTTGTCTCATCTGCATGCTGCTTCTCCAGTGAAACTTCTCCATAGAAATTTAACGCCATCAAATCTTCTCCTACGGCATAATGAAATGCAGCTTTATTCAACAATGCAATGTCGTGCTGGAGCGAATATCTCGATACTGACTTTAATCGAGTCTCTGCCCAAGTAAATGAGTCACGTGCGCTCTCAACGTCCCCTTCCTGAAATTCAATAAGCCCTAACTCCATCCTAGCACGACCCTCTAATACCAAATCCCTAGTATTCTTCCCTCTTGATAAGTCAGTGGCAAGAGTTAACTTTTGCCGCATATTTTCTAAATCACCCTTTACTTTTGCACTTACAAAATCTAACAATGCGCGCTCAGTGGGTGATAATATACTTACCAATTCCTCAGTAAATTCATCATATCCTAGTGCGACTGATTCCTCTGCAACACTGAGTGCACTAAAACCGTAATTGTCACTACTATCTCTCATTAATTTAATCAACTCTGAATGATTTATTCCCTCCTTTGTAAGCCAGTATTCAACTACTGATTTGGGGGTTCTGAATTGCATATTTCTACCACATCAGGTGATTGTATTTCAAAAGAAAGTAAATTAGAATAGGATTGAGATACTATTGATCTATTGTTTTCAGTATTTCTTCATAATCAGTTTGAAGTTCTTTTTCTTTTGACTCTAACCGACTAAGATGCGTTTCCAGTGTTTCTTTGGTTTTATTGATTTCTTCGGAAAGTGAATTACGGTCATTTACCTCTAGCAAAAGTGTTCCGACTTGTCTGTAGACTGCGTGTTCATCACTTTGTTCACTAAGGGCGACGTTTGTTCCATCTAGTTCTGAGATTTGGTTTCTTACTGCCCCTATTTGCTGTTTTATAAATTGCACTTCTTGCAAAATACTGTTTAATTTTTCTGTATATTCAGTCATATTTGTTATCTCCTGAGTTGTTTAGTACACTATCTGCGGCCTGCAAACTTCGCAAGAGTGTATTCCAATAAGCCCTTAAGTCCTTCAATGAATGTGACTCAATGTTTATTGTAGAATGTTCATTTATTGTATTGATGTCGAGGCCTTCACCCTTCAATGAATCTATTATTGTAGAATGATTGGGGCTTTTGAGAATTAGTGTTGCACTCCATGAATCATTCTTCACTGTCTGCACCATCTTCATCCCCTTCGCCAATAATAGTTGCAGCCAAACTTGCCTCATAGTCAACTGCTGCTTGAATTGCAATTTGTGTCATATCTGTATCTGACTTACCTTCTGTATTTCTTCTTACAATACGGTTGTTGGCGACTGTGGCGCGAGTATAAGGTTCCCATGCTCCGCCTGCAAATGTGTGGGTACACTTAGCACAAGACCAAATTCCAACTGATACTCTCTTTACTTTCCTGTAATTGCATTTAGGGCATGTGTAAGAAGCATTTTTCTTACGGAGAACGTTTCCTGCATTCCTTCTTACGCTAACACCATAGCGTGAACCGTAGCGTCCAGTAATGCCTGCTTTGTGTGTTCTCTTTGCCATCATATCACCTTACTGTTTCACCATTTTTCTCAATTCTTCGGACCTTGTTTGTGCCACATCAAGTATTTCTGCGAATTCGGCCGTGCTAAAAGTTCCTTTTAATCCCTTTTGTAAGGAATGTATGTGTCCTTCATCTCCTAGAGTGATGTGTATCCGCTCATCTCCCCCTAATTCTTCACGCTCAGAAGGATCATATACGAAACGACCACCAACTCTCTGAAATGAGCACATTATTGGTGTGGATTTAATTTCTAATTTGAAATCATCACCAACATCAAACTGATTTGCAGGTACTGTGGCATCATGTAATGCTGCAATTGCTGCAAGAGCACATGTATCGAATATATTTCCGCCATCTGAAAGTACATGCATATCCAAACTGACATTCCACACACTTTCACCTGGAACAATACAAAGTGATTTGACATCAATACAACCTGATTCTCTAATTCCTCTGTCTACAACTCTTCCTAATTCTATACTTTGGGGGCTTGGAGGGCCTGGTTCATATTTTCTATGGGCAACTGGCCTTAATTCAGCCGAAGTCATAAGACCTCCCTCAGCTGGCCTATCTGAATAGGGGGTAGCTACAGAAAACTTCACTCCAGAATAAACAATAGTATCACCCCAGGTAACCTTTGCAGACCCTTCAGCATTTTCCAGTATTCCTGTTTCAAGGATAGGATTTCGCCCTTCGAACTGAGATCTTCCATCTATTCGACTATCTTCAGCAGCCAATTTTGCAAGGTGTGCCCGTAATAATTGTGGTACTAATTCTGCCATTAAGAATCACCTCCTGTGTTTCTATTCCTCAAGGCATCAACTTGTAAAGCATGTATTTCTTTTGCTGCTTTGAAATTATATTCCATAGCTAAATTATATTCATCAGGGGATAAATCTCCATCCATTTGTAAGAATGCTATCTCTCCTGTATTTGGTAAAATTCCAACCGGTAAATCGGCTTGCCCGTAATTGTCTTCGGCTTTATCCAAATCAAGAACTACAATATCGTTTACTTTACCTGCTGCAACACTCACTAGCATATCTTTCATGGGAATCCCGGCGTCAGCAAGAGCAACTGATGCGGCAGTTATTCCAACGCATCTAGTTCCTGCTTCAGCACACAATATTTCTATTTCAACTCTGATTTTTGCACGAGGGTATAATTCAACTTGAACTACGCTCTCAAATGCCTCAGCTGTAACTTTACTTATCTCCCGACTCCTTCTATTGAAACCCGGCCTTATTCTATCCGAAGTGGAAAATGGTGCCATATTATATCTTACATCTAATATCGCTCTATCTTCTCTAGAAATCTTCCGCGGGTGTGCTTCCATAGGGCCGTATACTGCTGCTACTGCAACATTCTTGCCCCAGGTAACTTTTGCCGAACCGTCTGCAACTGGTAAAATACCAGCCTCAATTTCTATATCTCTCAATTCATCAACTTTTCTTCCATCTAATCTAAGTCCGTCATCTCTCAATAACTGAACATCTCCATATCCGCCCATTGTTCATAGCCTCCATTAATTTCGAT
>CAYSJV010000106.1:0-4994 GCA_964431435.1 uncultured Candidatus Poseidoniales archaeon | reverse complement strand
ATTTGGTGACGGGTGTGCTGGAAGTGGTTGTAGAGCACACAGGATACCCGATGGATTTCTTAGAGCTTGATCAAGATTTGGAAGGCGAGTTGGGAATTGACACAGTAAAGCAGGCAGAAGTGATGGTTGATCTCCGTTCTAAATTCAATCTACCAGTTGATGAAAATTTTGTTTTGAGTGAACATCCCACTCTCAATCATATAATACAATATATTGAGAAGCTAGATGGTAAGGAACCGGATTTAACACCCATTGCAGAACCAGAGATAGAGGTAATTGATGTGCCAGAAATAATTGAAAAACCTCAGGAAGTTGTTAGTGATTCAAAGTCGTCATTAGTAACTCCTCGTAAAGGCATTCGAAGATGGCAGGTAGAAGTTGAGGAAATAGAAATAGAAAAGAAAAACTTGTTAAATTTAGTTGGCAAAGTAGTTTTGATTACTGAAGAGCACTGGGATGTCACTGCACCTTTGTGTCTGAAGTTCAAAGAGATGGGGATAATACCAGTCAAATTATTTTTAGACAATTCATCAAAAACATTTGAAATCCAACAAGTAGATGGAATTACTAGATTAAGATGTAATCCTGGAAAAGCAAAACATATTTCTCAAGCAATTGATGAGGCTACAAAGCAAGGCAAAATAGCAGGAGTAATTCATCTCACACCTCTAGAATTAGTCGGGTTGCCATGGAGTGCAGATTCTTCTGAAGCACAAATGAAATTAGTATGTCACAGTTTGTTTGGTATACTAAATGCCCTTGAGAAATTAGATATTAAACTCGAATTGGTATCTGCAATAAGTGCACTCGATGGCCGCCACGGGAATGTTTCTGATAGGTTTAATTCAATAGCACTTGGAGCATCAGGTATTGTAAAATCATATTCTAAAGAACGCCCTGAATGTAGATGCAAGGCCTTGGATCTACATCCTGAATGGTTGACAGAACCGATGAACCTTATCCCACGTCTGATTGATGAATTACTATCTTACTCTGAAGTAATCGAAGTAGGTTTGGATAGAGATACTAGAAGATGGAAGCTTGTACTTTTTGATGAGGAATTGGTTTCAGAATCAAGAGAATTACCTTCAAGCGATATAATTCTTGTTTCAGGAGGAGGATCAGGAGTTACAGCAGAAGCAGTCGTGGGGTTATGTGAGAGTTCAATAAATTCTCATGCAAGGTTCATTTTACTGGGAAGAACAGAATTGACTCCAGAAACGAAGACATGGATTAGTTGGGATGATGCAAAACTCGAGACACGCAAAATGAAATTAAGAGAAGAGATGGAATCTACAGGTGAAAAGGTAACGATGGTTTCTTGGAATAATGCATGGTCAAAGTTGCTTCGCTCTAGAGATGTTTACAATACCATCTCCCGTATAGAAAAAACAGGTAACTTTGTGGATTATTATTCATGTGATGTTACTAATGTCAAATCAATGGGTAAGTTGGGCAAAACAATTGGAAAAGAAATTGGTGAGATAACTGGAATAATTCATGGGGCTGGTATTGAGGAATCTAAACTTATCAAAGACAAGACTTGGAAATCTTTTGATTCAGTAGTTAGAGTGAAGGTTATTGGTTGGAGTGCACTCATGTTAGCCGCTAAATCTAGCGGGACTAGTAATCTAAGATTAGGGGTATGTTTCACAAGCATTGCAGGTAGGTTTGGAAATGCAGGGCAAGTAGATTATGCTGCTGCAAACAATATCCTAGATGCTGAAATGGCTCGAATAAGTGCAGAATCAAATGATACATTTGGTTTAGCTATTGGCTGGACTGGCTGGAAAGATGTGGGTATGGCCACCAAGGGTTCAATTGAGAAAGTATTTTCAGAGGCAGGAATTGAAACTTTGTCTGTTAAGAAAGGAGTTGAACTGTTTGTTCAAGAAGTTACAAAGGGTGGGAAAAGAAGGGTGATTGCTTCGGGAGAATTAGGCATTTTGGATACTCAGAATGTGAAGAGAGCAGCACCACTGAGACTTCCGAGCGATGTAACAGTGAGGCTGGACGACACCTCGAGATTTCCATTTGTAGATCGATTTTTACAATTCAAAGAGAATGAATCTTTGGTTTCGGAGTGCACTCTAGAAACATCAACACATACGTTTCTAACAGATCACGCTATTGATGGTGTACCGTATTTCCCCGGTGTAATGGCTTTGGAGATGTTCGCTGAGAATGCAATGCTGCTTTGTCCAAAAAGCCAATTAAATGGCTTTGAGGATGCTAGTTTCGGATTACCTGTCAAAATGGTACGCAGTGAACAATTAGTTCGTGTAAGGGCAATCATGCTTGAAGATGAGTCCGGGTATCATCGTGTGAAATGTATTTTGGAATCAGACTTAAGAAACTCTAAGGGAGAAATCTTTGGAGAGCCAAGAATACATCATTCCGCAATTGTGTTATTATCTGATGAAGCAACAAGCGACTCACTTTCTATTGATATGGGTTCTATTTCATTAGAAGATGAACCCGAAATTTATCCTTCATTTATCTATCTAAGATTTTTCCATGGTCCCAGATTCCAGGCCCATGGTGGTTTGATAGGTGGAATAACTCTTGAAAATGGAGACCTTGGGGCGGATGGCATAGCTCTCATGAGGAATAAGTTGCCAAATACACATCTATTCTCAGATGATGAACAAGGACTCCTCCGGGAATTAGAATCTATGCCAATGGTTATCGAAGCTGCTTTCCAAAATGCAGGTTTAGTTTCAATGGAATTAGAAGGGTTACAATGCTTACCAGTAGGAATTGAACATGTTCGGATCTTACGTTCATTAAGGGGTAGGGAGAAACTGATTGTAAGAACCGTACAACGTTCTAATGAAGATGGCGTGACTTCACATGATGTTCTTGTAACGGGAGAACATGGCCCATTATTGATGATGCAAACACTCAATTTGAAGTCAATGGCCCCACTTTCTGAAAATTTAAAATTCAGTCTTGAAAGATAAGAGGTGCTTCAGTGGAAGAGATATGGCAACCTTATTCAGAACCAACTTTCATTAATTCAGATGATTTACAAGTTGCACAAAGTATTAATTCAAAAATGATGTTTGCAAGGATCAATATTAGATCTACAGACACCGACTCAACTATACCAAACATAACAAATCTAATTTTTGTAGATAAAAATGAAGCAAAAACATTTCTTACTGCAAAAAGGGCTGAAGAACATGCATCGGGTAGGTATTTACTCCAAAATATACTTCTTAAGTGGGATTCATACCTAGACTTGAGCCAAATTGAAGTTAAAAGAGAAAGTAGTACGAGAAAACCATATCTTTCATGGATTGAGGGAACCTATCAGGGAAAGCAGTTACCCGAATTTAGCATCAGTCATTCAAATGGAATAGCAATGGTAGCTCTTTGTGACAATGAGCACGTAATTGGATTAGATATTGAACCATTAAATGAAGAAAGATCTGAGAATCTCATGGAATTTGTGAGTGAGGGTAATGAATTGAAGTATTTGAGAAATAATTGGATGAAAAATTCCAAACATGGAAATCAAATTCTAAATCATGTTTGGACTATCAAAGAATCATGTATGAAATCATTAGGTATTGGGATGGGTATTAATCCAATTACTATCAAAATCCCCGAAAATATATTGGAAAACTTTTCAATTGAAAAATCAAATTTTCAATTGGAATATTTTGGTGAAATCATTGATGTTTATAATAGTACTATGAGTTGTAGTGATCAATATTCTATCTCCATCTCAATTCGGAAAAAACGAATTTCAGAAAGGCCAACTCTAAATCGGGCTGAACAAGAAATGTATGAGTCCTTACAATCATCTGCAGATATTGGATGTTCAATTAACTAATCATCCAGGGGTACAAGAACAATCTTATCTCCTCTCTTCATCCATTTTATACCTGCATCTACCCAATCTCCAAGTTCGTCCATTTTGGATTTGCTAACACCTGCTTTTTCAGCAATACTCATTACTCGTTGCAACTCATTTTCGTGCACAACACCATCTATCTTTGCCATCATTATTGAATCCCTCAAGGCATATAGTAGAGTTCTTTTATCAACATTTTCTATTACTTCCTCAACAGTAAAATGCAATCTCAAAAATTTCCTGTATTGCTTTCTTGAATCAGGGTGAACCAATATATCTCCCATTCGAGATTCATATAATGCAACCTCTTCTTCTTTTAGAACACCATCTGCCATAGCAACTAATGCTAGTATCTTGGTATATGCTTCCTTGTCAAGACCCTTGAATGCAAAAGCTGACTTTATCATACAAGCGAGTAAGGGTACTAGTTTATGATATCTCCCATCTTATAGTTATATCAAATTCCATATTGCGGTTTTTTCCCATTCATCAATTCCGATTGCTAAACCAATCAATTCTAGAACTATATAATTCCAGACAAAATATATCAGAAAACTTACTATGAACACAATCAATATTGTATTTATCACCTTGTTTCTATTTCGCTTAACATCATCAAGTGTACAAATATTTTGTTTTCTGAAATACATCCATAACCCCGCACACAACATCAAGATAGATATGGTGTACAGAATTGGTCTAGCGATTCCCCAATATAATCTGTCAGATAATGCTGCAGCAGCAGTTGTTGTAGACAGCCCAAGCATGACCAGCACAATACTTGGGAAGCAACATAGGCTTGAAACAAAAGCAGAGGAAAGCATCCATTTCCCTAAACTTTTTGAATCTTCGGAAGATGGTTTTTTTGTTTCTTCTTCCATCGAACCAACTCAATTGAGTGCGCCCGCCGGGATTTGAACCCGGGACATGAGGTTGGAAACCTCAGGTGATAACCCCTTCACTACAGGCGCACAAACTGTCCGAGCATAGCCTCTTTCTAAACTAATTCGGTCCTAACTACTGTCACATTCAAATCTAAGTTTTATCAGGGCCACTCATGGCGAAACATGGTAACTACTCCGAATCTCCAGAATTATTTGATGCGAGGGAGAGAATGGATGGTTTGGATGTG
>CAYSJV010000105.1:0-5066 GCA_964431435.1 uncultured Candidatus Poseidoniales archaeon | reverse complement strand
ATCCAAAGAGCGCACCTAACTCTGCTGCTGAAGTGTGTAAATGCCATCCCCATTCACTCCTTTTCCAAAACCACATCAAACTTCCAGCAAATAAAAATGCAAATGCAAGAAATGAAGCCCATGCTGCTGGAACATGCCAATAGAATATTTTTTGTGCATACGGATCATTGAATGCCTTCGATGAGACACTTGGAGCCCAATTAAACCCAAGCCAAATTGTAACAGATATTATTACTAGCCCAGCCATTATTAGCCAAACGCCAATTTTGTATAATTTGAGCTTCATGAATAACCCTCATATATCTCGAATATTAGTGTTCGCTCAAGATGTTAGCGGACATAGAGACTATTGTTAGGATACCAATTGTTAGTACTAAAGATGATATTGGAGAATTCCATGAAATTGTGTTTATTGAATCAGGATTAGTAATCAACATCGCCAATCCATCTGTTGCAATCATAAATGGATAAGTTACGAACAAGAGCAGCAGTATTGGAATCCCAGTTTGGATCCTTGGAAGTGAATTTATTGCACTATGCAATGCAGCAGTTGCCCCTGCAAAAAATGGAATGGACGCAACACAGTACAAGATTATCCACCCAGTAGGCATAACTGTATTGCCAATTAATTTGGTAATTGCAAATGGCCCCAATAGTGTGAAAATGAAAGCCAATGGCACCATTGTAATTTCTGCATAATTAATTGTTTTTTGAGTTAATCCCCCTCCTTTCAAAGCTCTCCACCAATCACCTGCACGTTCTTCACGAAACCATGTAAGTTGAACAGGAGGCATCAGCGCTGCAACAACTCCTGGAAGAAGTATTAATCCTGCAATCCATCTCTCACTATTCATACTCATTGCAGGAGGATCCAGTGCCATGATGAGTAGGAGAGTTAGTGCAGCAGCAACACCTCTTGTTGAAACAGTACGCCAAGTTCTCAAATCAAGCATGGCAGACATTTCGAGAAATGTATCCGTTGAATTTTTTAAATCAATATTGTCTTTTATTTCTTCATTTATGTCATCATTCTGATTGTCACTTTTTGATGTAATTATAAACTCATTCTTTTCTGACCAAACACCATTTGAAGTAGCAAGAGAAATACATCTTTCATCATGAGTTGAAATTAAGAATGAGTGTTCTGCATTTTTCAATCTATTAATTTCAGAGATTAATGTGTTTACACCTGAATTATCTAAACCCTCACTAGGTTCATCCAATATTGTCAATATTGGAGTATTGCTATTCATGGCAGGCCAAAGCCCAGATAAAACAGCTAACCTTCTTCTCAAACCTCCACTTAAAGAACTTATTTTGTCCGCAACTCTGTGGGCTAAACCCCATTCTGAAAATACTGTATCAATTTCTTCACCAGATACATTAATACCATATGCTTTAGAGATGAAATGTAGATGCTCTTTTACTGTGAGATCAACACACATTCCGTCTTGCTGCAAAGTTAATCCAAACATTTGCTGTTTTTTCCATTTTCCAGTATGCTCTCTTAACACACCCAAGTTGTTTTGTGCTGAATTATGGGATACTACGCCTTCTTGTAATTTTAACAACCCCGCCGCTGTTTCAAGCAGTGTGGATTTTCCACAGCCATTTGGTCCGGATAGAACTAACACTTCGCCACTGTTTATTTCCAAATCAATACCATCCAGTATTCGATTCAGACCACGAAAGACAACTACTTTCTCGAATTTCAATAATTCCATCGAAACCATCTGCTTGTTTCCTCGAGATATTAATTTGGTTTGAGTGCATCGGACAAGAAATAGCTGCATATTTTCTTAACTTCAATACTCAGAATGAAGAATGTGAACCTTTTGCACTCAGTTTAGGCGACAACAATGTATCTTATTTCTCCCGGTTGGGAATTGCTAAGCACAGGTCACTGGATCGTGCTCATTTTAATGTTAACAGCAGCAATTGTGCCATACATAATGTGTTACAAGAATAAAACTAGTTTAGCACTTGCAACATCGATATCGCTATTGTCTGTTTTTGTAGTTCAAATCTTTACTTTACTAATCGCTTGGTTAGGTGGACCATACTACAGTGTTGTGTATGGAATACGAATGCTACCTACAATTCCTGTAATCCAATCTGAACCTGGTGAATGGTATAGATACATAACTTCAGCATGGATTCATAGTGAAGGAGATTTCATCCATGTATTGGGTAATGTTCTGGTAATTACTTTGGTTGGAGTACCACTTGAACAAAGACTGGGTGCACGTCGATTTATGGCTGTATATTTGATCGGAGCAATAGGCGGAGGGGTTGCTTGGGTTTTCTTCAATCAGGAATCCTCAATTCCTGCATTGGGGGCATCTGGTGCCGCTTTTGGATTACTAGGTGCATATCTTGCTTGTTGGCCTAATGATGAAATAGAGTTTCCATTGGTATTAATTAGACGTTGGCCAGTATCTCTAATTGCATTGTTATATTTTGGAATTGAGATAATTCGAGCATTCTCTGTTTATGGCATGCAGGAAGCAAGTGATGTGGCACACATGGCGCATTTTGGCGGATTTGTATTTTGCTATGTTTCGGCACGAACTATTGCTAAGGGCGGCCCCATCCCATTGGATGTATCTGATGGTGGTCCTTCGCAATCATCACTTGAAGATGCAAAGAGGTCGGCTAAAAAGATGAAATTAGGTTCACTGGATGAAGACCCCTGGACAACAAACAATGTCGATATTTCATTAAAAGTTCGAAGAACTATTGAGAAATTGAAAGATGCAGGAGATGAGGTAGAAACAAGAGAGGCTTGGTTAGATAAACTGAGTCAACAAGTGTCTTGTCCACTATGTTCTACTTCTCTAGAATTGGTTGTTGAGGACGATGTTCCGGTGGTTTCTTGTACGTCTGAAAATTGCAATTTACAATGGCCATAATCGCCTTTTTAAATTCCGGCCTTAAGGCCGGAAAGCGAAGACCCTTAAGTCCGTCTCCGCAACTCAACTGCTGAGGTGAGTGTATGGGTAGGTCGTTTTCCCGAGAGGCTGGCGTGGGTGTTTTCCTTATTTTCATCATGATATTTTCTAGTACAAGTTCACTAGTTTCAGGAGAAAATATCGCCATAGAACCTTCAAACTCCCTTACAAATAGCCCCCCCATTTTTGTGGAAAACCTTCCTCCATTACTCTGTCCAATCGACGAAGAACGAACAGATTGGACTCCTTGTGACACACCAACTCGTTTGCCTGACAGAGCCGGTAAACACGCCGAGGAAGAATATGGTTGGTGGTTGGAATATAGTCCAGATTGGGATAACAATGGAATGGATGATCGCTTGCAAAGAATAATTTCAGGCCAATATGAAAGTCCTAGCTCAACCTCGATTATTGGAATTGATGGTAAATCCACGGTTGCAATATTTGTTGATTATGCATGGCATCCTACAGCCGACGATTTGAATGATTTGAAGGATTTATTGAAATCTAATGGGTGGGAAGAAACCTCTTCTGAATTTTATCCATTGATATATTTGGATAGTGTGATGTTAGATCACGTTCCAGTGAGTGCATTGTATGATATTTGGACTTTGGACGGGGTTGTAGCAATTGAAATGCAAGATATTTACAAACCATTTTTAGATGTGTCAAGTAAAGCAACATTGGCTAGGTCGAGTGATGTTTATTCACATTCGGCTCATTCTATGGGTTATATCGGAAGTGGAGTTGTAGTCGCTGTATTGGATACGGGTGTAGACAATGAACATCGTAGTTTGAATGACTTTGATGATATCAACGACGACCCAGACGTTGACCCTACTAGTTATAACGATCAAAAATGGGTTGCAGGATATGATGCTACAAGTGCATTTTCGAACACTGATGGTTCAGATGATCCAGATGATTCAAATGGACACGGAACACATGTTGCGGGGACTGCAGTGGGAACTGGTGGTTCAGCTCGCAATTTCGTGGGAGTGGCCCCAGGATCTTATCTTGTAGATGTCAAAGTACTCACAGATGCAGGAGGTACTAATTCAGGTTATACAGCTAGAGGTATTGAGTGGATTACGTCAAATAACGCCACGAATTGGGGGAATAATGGTAGTAGCAATGGGATACAAGTTGCTTCCATGAGTTTTGGCTCAGTAGATACATTCGGTGGTCAAGAAGATACTGGTGACAATGGTACTTCAGCAAATGCAAGGCTTGTAGATAGAGCAAGTGAAGAGGGAGTTACTTGTGTAGTTGCAATTGGAAATGATGGTAGGAGGAATGTACCATCCCCAGGTTCAGCTGATAGTGCCATTACTGTGGGAGCAATTAATGACAGAAATTCTGTTATACGCGATGATGATCAACTGGCTGATTATTCAAATTGGGGTCCACGTGAATCAGATGGAGATGATGACGAGTGGGATGAACTAAAACCCACTGTCGTTGCATCTGGTTCGAATATCAATGCTCCAATGTGGGTATCAGGTTCATTACCTATTCCAAATCAAGAAAGGCCATTGGCTGACGATGACTACCATGAGCAATCAGGTACTAGTATGGCAACTCCTCATGTGTCAGGTGTAGTTGCACTTTTGTTGAGCAAAAACCCTGGTTTGACACCTCAGCAGGTCAAAGACACACTAATCAATTCTTCAGTATTACCTGACGAAATTGGTTCAAATGGGGGAGATGGAGATTTACCAAGCGGAGCAAATTGGAACTTTAAATGGGGCTTTGGATCAGTTGATGCCGCAGGAATATTTGGTGTATCACAAAATGCCTCTGTAATAGGGTCTGGGATTGGTTTAGTTGAGATTAGCTCACCAACAAATGATTCATGGGTAATAGAAGATGTGCAATATCGAGTTAAGGGAACCTTGGATTTTGATCACCCAATGAACACATCAGTGGCAAAAATTGTTGCTAGAGTTCTAAATGGGAATGGTTCCGACGGTATTGACGAATCAGGTTTTAGTGGTATAGATGAAGTAGTTACTTGGCATGATGCAGTTGGTGTAAACAATTGGTCTTTTGATATCGTGCCTAAATCAAGTTGGTTGGAATGGGAAAGAGATACTAGAGATTATTCGCAAAACC
>CAYSJV010000104.1:0-5413 GCA_964431435.1 uncultured Candidatus Poseidoniales archaeon | reverse complement strand
ATCAATTCCAGAATCAGCAACTCCAATAATAATTCCCTGCGCACTTAATCCAAATTCCCAAGCCAAATTAGTACTATTAATTCCACCCCGATCAACACCAGATAATATTGATGCAGAGTCAGTATTTCTTCCTTCTGTGAGATATATTTCTTCCACCCACAAAATTCCTGGTATTTCAGTAATCATTTCAATTTCAGAGATTCCAACCCCTTCAACAATAAAATTATCAAACACTCCCCCCCCATCATTATTTTTTACAAAAATACCATTATATTGCAACACATTCAAAACATTATCTAAAATATTTTGATTTATTCGGGGCTCAAGTACAACTTTTACATTACCAAAATAATTTACATCACCAAGAAAAGGAGCACCTCCTTCAACTTCAACACCGACAATACCATTTCCATGCAAACTATCCCCCACCCCCTCATACCAAACAATCATCTCTCTATGTTCCTTTAATCTGAGTGGAACTGCCCCCAACCCCTCAATATATTCCCAATCTACGGGGGAAATAACATGATCAAAAGAAACCACAAATTCATTTCCTTCAACTAAAAACACATCATCTTCAATATTATATTCATCTAGTAAATTTGCTGAGGAAGAAACAATTTGAATTAATAGTAGAAGGGCAATTGAAAGTGAAAAACAACTTTTTTTGTAATTGATGAACACTTCATCCCCTCTTCAATGCCCCTGAACACGCTGTCAGTTAAGCATCTTACCATCCCCCCCTCTTTCCACTTTTTCCCACTTTTCACCGCGACGGCGCGTTTAAGGGGGGTACACGAGTCGCCGCCTTGATGAACGCTTATCGGATAAAAGGCGAAATGCCATTTGGAAGGGAAAGAGGCAACTTTACTCAAGAGATTCTTGCCAAGTCGCCAAAAGAAGCAGAACACATTATACTTTCAAGACTCGGAAGCAGACACAAAGTAGGCCGCCGCTTTATCAAGATAGAATCAATTAAAAAAATCAAACCATCAGAATCAAACGCTCCTGAAGTCATTAATCATTTTAGAGAATCACTAAATGTTGCAATTCTTGAAGAAGAATAGTAATAGCAGTGCCTTCATGAAAGATGAATACATCGTATGGGTGAGTGCGATGACAAATCAAGATGAAATACAACGCCTTGCAAGGTTAGCCGATATGAATAGGCAAAGGCTAACTCAAATAGAAGATCAGGTTGTCAGACTTAACAATGTTAAGGATGAACACAATCACGTCTCAACAGCATTGGCAAATATCAATAAAAGCACAACACAATCATCTTTGATACCACTCGGAGCAGGCATTCATATTCCAACCACTTTCGATAAGGACCAAACAACCCTTATTGATATTGGAAGTGGTATTTTATTAGAGAAAACTCCTACAGAAGCTGTAAAAATTTTAGGAAATAGAATTTCAGAGATACAGACATTAGTAGACACATTAACAAACGAATACCAAAAAACAGAATCAAAAATACAAGAAATAACCACCCAACTCACCAATACAATAGAAGATCACAACAAGGAGATTGGTGATTAGGGTGGGATTCTTTGACAGATTTAGAAAGCGCGTCAAAGAAGTTGCAGCAGATACAGATTTAGAAGCATTAACAACAGAAGAAATAAGTGAAGATAAAATAAACCAAAGTATAACTGAGGAATGGGATGAACTTTCACAAATTGAAGAACCAAGTGAAGAACTACCATTAACAGATTCCGAAGATGAGTGGGACGATATAGTTGAAATCACATCACCCCAACCCAAACTTACGAAAGCAGAGCGTAAAAAATTAAAGAAGGCCAAAAAACAAACACCCCAGACACCACGATTAAAAGGCTCTCAAGTAGATTTACACATGTATAGGTCAACAACTGGGAGGGATTTAGTAAAAGTAAAATCCAAGCCTAAAGGCTCTTCAGGAAAATCGAAAGTGGAATTAGACACAGGAACATCAATTGAATTTGATCTTGGTGGAGGAATAGTGGAAAAGGGTGGTCGAGTAATAAAAGCAGGCAAGGAATTAGACACACTATTAGAAGAATTAGAATGGGCACTTCTAGAAGCTGATATGAGTAGTAAAGCGGTTACAGAAGTACTCAACATTCTCAAAACTCAACTTCTCAATAGTAGGTTAAGGAAAGGAGCCGAACTTTCTAAAGTAGTGGAGGCCAGTTTGAAGAGGGGCCTGACATCACTTCTACAAGCAGATTATTGGGATTTTTTGGCCACAGTAAAAAAATTAGTATCTTCAGGAGACAAACCAGTAGTCATAATGTTAGTCGGAGTGAATGGAACTGGTAAAACCACAACGACGGCAAAAATAGCCCACCTTCTAACTAATGAAAATATGTCCGTGGTTGCCGCAGCAGCAGACACATTTCGTGCGGGTGCCATAGATCAATTGCAAGCACACATGGATAAATTATCCATTAAGTGTATTTCTGGCCAAAGAGGAGGAGACTCTGCAGCAATTTCAAGGGATGCTATTGAACACGCCAAAGCTAAAAATGTAGATGTAGTGTTAGTAGACACTGCGGGAAGAATGCAAAATAAACGGAATTTGATGGAAGAATTAAACAAAGTTCACAGAGTAACAAAACCCCATCTTGTATTATTTGTTGGAGACGCTCTTGCAGGTAATGATGCAGTTGAGCAAGCAGTTGAATTTCAACAAATTTTAAAATTTGATGGTGCAGTTTTAGCAAAAATGGATACTGATGCTAAAGGGGGGGCGGGACTTTCCATTGCTCATGCAACAGGCCGACCAATTGTACTAGTTGGTATTGGACAAAATTATACAGATTTAATACAATTTGAACCAGAGTGGTTACTCGAACAACTCTTTGAATAATTCACAATATCCAAGAGGCTATGAGGGGGGACTCTATGGGCTCAACGTGGACCAATCAGAACTTTTTGAAAATGAAGAATCTGTAAGATTCTTTCAATTAATACAACTCCTACAAAGAACAGCCCTAATCAATTTAGGATTTATTCCAATCGATGATAAAGAAATATACAACCTTGAGGAAGCAAAAGAAGCGATAGAACTCCTTAAAGTGATAGAGAAAAAAACCTCTAATAATCTTTCAGAGATTGAATCAAAATTACTTAAAGGCACACTTTCAGAATTACAGTTTGCATTTGTTAAAGCACCAGAAAATCAAGAAACAAAACAAAAAGAAAAGGAAGAGTCAGCAACAATAAAACAATCTTTTGAGGATCCCAGCAAAGCCCCCTCAGAAGTGGTTTTTGAGGAGGAATGAAGATGGGTTTGGTCACTGATACAGAAGACCCACTCGCACCAATTGTCTTAATTGTTGATAATAATCAAATGTCATTAAGACGTTTACACCAAGCATTAAAACATCGTGAATTTAAATTGATTGAATGTACAGATGGCGATAAAGCAGTAGATATGTATGCTAAAAATGAGCCAGATTTAGTAATCATGGCCCTCGATATTCCAACATTAGATGGCCACGTTGCAGCATTAGAAATAAGAGAAATGGATTCCAATGCTAGAATAATGTTTACCGCACCAAAACGGTTACAAAAAATAGCTGAAAATGCCACATATTCAGCAGGAGCAGTGGCCTGGGTTGAAAAACCACTCACAACAAAAAGTTTAGATGATGTTTGGGATGAAGTATTGGGCCCTATACCAGAAGCCCCAGGATTGGAAGATTTAGACGAATTATATCCTGAAAATATAGATAATGTTGAAGAAATATCACCTGATAGCATACTCCCAGATTTACCATTACTTCCAGGTCTTCCACCACTCGGCGAACTTCCACCGTTAGACGCCTTAATACCCCCTATAATCCCACAACCAAAAAAGAAAAAAACAATTAAAAGATTATTTTTTCTGATAATATTCGGGTTAATTGGAGGATATATTTGGAGTGTATTTGGGGATATTCCCTACATCTAATTAAACAATATTTATTGTTGTCTAGTATGCACTTGTTCAATAGGAACACTTTCAACGGGTGTTTCAACCATCATCAAAGTATAAGGTTGGATAAAACTACCTTGTGGTGCTTGAAATACAACTTCCACACCACCTTTTTGTAAAAGTACGGGGTCTGCCCTTTCCAAGTACTCATCAATTCTTTTTTTACGTTGTAGGTGTGCAATAATCATCCAAAATATTACACACACCAATAGTGCAGTTATAACCCACAATGGATCCAAATTATTACTCTCCAATTATCCTAACACAATATCATATAAATTTATTTTTATATTCCAAATATTTCCATTACCCGTCTAGCAGCAGCAATTACTAAAACAAATGCAAGGAGATTACGAACTTGTTTTTGGGGAGCAATTAATGCGGCATATCTAGATCCAAGATAACCACCAATTAATACAACTGAGATAAATAAACTAAGAATTTTAAAATCCAAGTTTAATTGTCCAGATAGCCCGTGTCCAACTATTCCAGCAAGAGAATTAATCCAAATGAATAGAGCAGATGTGGCGGCTACTGTTTTTGGAGAACCCCATTTTTTTAGTAAAAGTATGGGTGAGAGAAATATACCACCCCCCACACCTACAATACCACTTACCAAACCTATACCCCCCCCTATAGGAAATGCTACTTTAATTTCAGGAACAGATATACTTTCTACATCATTATCCACTTTAACTATGATTAATCTATATGCTGCCCAAATTAATGCAATAGAAAGGAGAGTGTCATAAACTCCACCATTTATTTCCAGATATCCTCCAATTATTGCAAAGGGAACACTAGCTACAATAAATGGTAAACTTAGTTTATTATAGTGATAACCCGCTTTACGATAATGATAAAAAGCAACAGCAGCAACAATTAGATTTAGAAACCAGACATGTTGTTTAAGCCAAGAAGCACCAACCAACCCATAAGATGTCAACGACAACACTGCCAAATATCCTGATGCACCTCCATGCCCAACACTGGAATACAAACTAGCAACGATAAATAAACCAATTAAAATCAAAATTAATTCAATAGTTAACATCCAATCCCCCTAATTTAAAACATTCAACCCACATTATGAACCTTAGCAAACCCTCTAAGGATGACTTCATTAGTCACCAATGAAGCGAATGGGTGAATTTGAGTATTTTATATCTGTCGAGAGGGCAGTCAAGATATCTTCAAACCACCCACCAAATCTCGATGTTGAAAATGTATCACTTACAAATATTTTGAATAGAACACTTGCCAAGTCAGTATCAAGTTTAATCACAGACCCCCCCTTTGATAATTCTAGTATGGATGGTTTTGCAGTAATATATTCAGATACAATAAATGCAACAGAATCAAATCCAATAGAATTACAAATTATTGAAACATTACCAGCAGGAGAAGAATCTAATAAAAAATTAACATCTGGATTATAAAGTTTTA
>CAYSJV010000103.1:3753-5512 GCA_964431435.1 uncultured Candidatus Poseidoniales archaeon | reverse complement strand
TCGTACAAGCATCACGCAATAGGTGCTACAAAAAATAGATTACAATTTTTACCAGCAATATATATTGTTGCAGGTCTGGCTTTCGGTGTACTAGTTGGAGTAGGTGGATACTTTGTGAATACTGGTGAAATTACAACAGGACAACTTGTTACGTTTCTATTACTTTCAACAAGAATGATGATGCCGATGTGGATAATGGGAGTTTTGATTAATCAGATTCAGAAAAGTGAAGCTTCCGCAAGAAGAATATTCGCAATGGTAGATTTAGATCCAAGTATTGTAGATGCAGATGGAGCAAAATTATTGAACAGTTCTATTGAAAAATTATCATTTGACAATGTACATTTTACGTATCCAAATGGTGAGAAAGTTTTGAATGGAGTTAGTTTCGATCTCGCAAAAAACCAAACCATAGGTATCGTTGGACCAACAGGTTCTGGGAAATCAACAACAATCAAATTATTATTGAGATATTATGAACCTGATAGTGGAATTGTAAAAATGAATGGTGATGATATCCAAGCTTTAACTTTGGAATCCATGCGTAAACAAATTGGTTATGTCTCTCAAGATGTATATTTGTTTCACGGAACAGTTAGAGAAAACATCGCTTATGGTGATTTCGATGCTACAACTGAATCAATAGAGGAATCAGCACGATTGGCAGGTGCACATGGTTTTATTGTCGGATTACCAGGAGGATATGAAACAATAGTTGGAGAAAGAGGAGTAAAGTTGTCTGGGGGACAAAGACAGAGAATTTCTTTAGCGAGGTCTTTATTGAGAAAACCCTCATTACTTGTACTAGATGAAGCAACAAGTTCTGTAGATACAAAAACAGAAGAAATAATACAACAGAATCTTAATTCTTTCAAAGAAGGAAGGATGACCGTGGCAGTAGCGCATCGTCTTTCCACAATTAGGAATGCAGATCAGATATTGGTTCTGGTGGAAGGAGTAGTTGTAGAGAGAGGACTTCATGACGAACTCATAGAACAAGGAGGAGTTTATGCAGATTTATGGGCAGTGCAATCAGGTACGATAGATTTCTCAGAAGAAGAATAATTTACTTCTTTTTATCTTCCCATGCTTTGTTGAACGCATCTCTAAATTTGTGGTCCCCAACTAATACAATAACGCCACAGATGAAAATTAATGGAATTCCAATTACTACACTAGCATATGAAATTGGCATCCCCAATAATTCATATTTTATGTCTAACACGTTCAGCATAAGTAATGATATGAATAGGGTGTAAAGGCTTGCAATCAGAATTCCTCGTATAACATCCCACATCTCTTCTTCATCGGTTCTTGGCCTTGATGCCTCCTTTGTTGTTTCAACTAAACCTCTGATTACAGGATTCATTTTTGATTGATTCTTATCCATGACATGCCTCTATGTTGAGAGTTTTCAATTCTGTCAACTTCATGACTGTTTTGTAGAATAATGAGCCAATAAGGGTATATTATACAATAATGATAAATTTCTAGACCGTTCTTTTCTTATCATCTATTTGAATTCCTAATCCAGCAGAAGCACCTTTTCCAAGATATATTTGTTTCCAACCTCTTACTACTCCAGAACCATATGCCCAATGAGCTAAGAATATCATCAAAGGTGCCAAGAATACAGTAGATGCATTCCGGTGGGGTGAACTTCCTAGTGCTCCACCTAGCCAGCATATCAATATGTAAAATCCAATTAAACATAGGCAAATAGTGGAAAACTGATTAAGAATTTTTCTGCTTGGACTTT
>CAYSJV010000103.1:2509-3743 GCA_964431435.1 uncultured Candidatus Poseidoniales archaeon | reverse complement strand
GATTAGTGATTGTAAGAAAGATACCTAAGGTTGCTAACAATGGAAACAATCCAACTAATACATGTGACCATGATTTTAATGATGGCCACCTGGAATTGGCAAGAGTTCTTACATACCCATAGTTTCTAAGTTGCTTCATATAAGGAGATACAGGAGCCCTTCTTCGATGAGGCATTACTGCAGTTGGATCAAACCAAAGTCGATAGCCTGCATCTGTTATTTTTTTGTCTAGCACTACATCTTCAGCACCAATACATCCTTTTTCAAATCCACCTATTTCTTTGAGAATCGATGTTCGATATGCAGAATTACAACCTGGGTTGTGATCGATTTCAAGCAATTCTCCTTGTGGTGACTTACCATATCTTGTTCCAGCAGTAACCCACTTTGCACAAAAAGCCACATCAGCAATCTTTCCTCCAAACGGGCTATGTTCTGGAGCAAAGTTTGGTCCTCCAACACCACCCACTTCTTTCCTACTAAACCAACGCATCAAAGATTCAACCCAATTGTCTGGTGGTATTGTATCATCATCAGTAAACAAAATAATGTCGGAATCAATTTTATCAATACCATAATTACATGCATCTGCTCTATTTCTAGAAGAATCATCTATCCAGATTGCACCATACTTTTCAATTATATTTTGAGTATTATCTTTTGATTTTGAATCTATACAATATACATCGAAATGTGGATAAGTTTGTTTGGACAGACAATCCAATACCTTTCCTAATTCTTCAGCATTATTGATCGTTGGTATCAATACAGACGCAGTTAGTAGCGTTCCATCATGATTCAACAATTTTGGAATATCTTCGTTAGAATCAGATGTACTATTCATAGTTCCCAGTATTGCTGCGAACATAAGGTGGTTCTGAACCTTACGCACTTAAGTCACAATTTATGGCTAATCTAGTACCCACCATCTTGGCGTGGGGCTAGTAGGAATAATACGCTGACTGCACCATCAAGATAACTAAAATTCATTTTTAGTGGCATATTTTCTCCAAATGCTAGTGCTACAGATTCTACACCATCTAACTTTTTGAATAATGCTTCCATATATGAGAGACTATATTGACTATTTACTTCACTTTCACATGATAACTCTTCTAGTTCACCATCACTGAATGTTACTTCTACGCTATCTGTGTCACCTGGAACCTTTACACAGAAACTGTCTTTTGTTAGGGAAAGGTGTACTATATCTCCAACTTGTTTAGCTGCTTTC
>CAYSJV010000103.1:0-2485 GCA_964431435.1 uncultured Candidatus Poseidoniales archaeon | reverse complement strand
GTTGATTTTAATCCCTGATTCTAGTGGGATATCAGGAACTCTTTTTGGAACACGGATTGATTGTTCTGTAATTGGACTTACTTCACGATTTATTTTTCCTACCCTGATGTTGAGTCTATTTGTTGCACCATCAAAGTTCATTTCAACTAAATCACTTGATGTTGCCAAAGATACAATATCGCGGATTTTAGGTAATTCGACAATAACCTTTGATTCTGATAAATCCCATACATCGAAAACTGAAGAATCTGCTCTCATTTGAATCATGGCAACATTCGAAGCATCTACTGCACATACTTCCAGATAGTCATCATAGAAATCAAATCTGGCATCTTCAACTTGTGTCATCAGAGTATCTACTATTGTTTTCATTACTTCGCTTTGCGCTGTGATATTAAGCATGGCTTTCTTCCCTAGTTGACACACTATTTTTGACGGCTATTGAACGTTTTTAATAGAACAACAGTTCTTAATCAACTTACAAATAGATTTTCAGATGCTAAAAAATCAATATTCACGCCATCCATGCTTGCAATCTTTGCAAGTTAGAAGACGCGTTTCCGGTTCATCCGATGCCCTTGTCTGACGTAATTCAGAGAATACTTCTGTACCGTCACATTTTGGACAAATGTATGATCCTGTTGTTAGTACTCCATGCATTTTATCTGAGTCATTGATGATCTCAACTTTTCTTGTAGCTGCTTCCGTGCTTGAAGAAACACTTGCAAAGTCAATTTCTTGACCCGTCTGAGGATCAACAACTGAATTGTTCACTGGGCCTACATAATTGCACTTGTAATTCGGACATCTAATCATTCCACCTGAATCAGGGAATGACAACGCACCACATTCTGGACAGAACATAGAACACAGGCTACCCTTAAGGCATATAAATAAGTCGGAAAAACTCTCATTTTTGTTTGAAATGTGTGCATTTTCTTTAGTTCTCAATTATTGGAGTTTTTTTGAGTATTTCACTCGATTTTGTTTTACATGAGAGATGTGTGCGCCTTCATGTGTGGCTTTGGCAAGACTGGCAGGCATCTGCAATAATTGATGACTCTGGAAATATATTGGATACCCAATTATTGGAGGGAAATATGTCAATAGAGTTGGTAATGATTAGACTTGATGTTGTAACTAATGGTGGGTTGACGGAAGAATCTCATTACTTGTTGAAGAAATATCCCGACGCCAATCTTATTGATTCAGGAAATAAATTGCTTGAGTCTTTAGAATTGCCTTACCCCGACGAAGAGAGAATGACTCTCCTAGATGAGGCTGCACTAAAATTGGCATCAGAAGGAGTTGCAGATTCAGCAAGTGATTTAGATCGAAGATTGGAACATTTGGTTGGCGCTTTGGAAGAAATCCGGGAAAGTTGGGTTACTTTCGAATCTCGATTAGTTGAATGGGTTGCACTTTTCTTGCCACAAGCACGTTTAGAGAATGATCGTGTTGGATTGGCCAAAGATGTTGAAGCTAGTGAAAGTGTGGCAGATTTAGCAAGCACTTTGGGAGTAGATGCACCTGAAGAAGGGCCAAGTGAAAATGAATGGAAAACAGTTAGGGGATGGGCGGCAGAGGTTTCTCTTCTGGCATCTAGAATGGATAGAATGGAATCAACAACTCGCAAACTGGCACACCAACACCTTCCTTCAGTTTCAGCAATAACTGGACCACTCTTGGCAGCAAGACTTAGTGTAACTGCTCACGGTAGGACAAGATTAGCAAGGTTACCTTCAGGAACCGTCCAGGTTCTTGGTGCAGAAAAGGCATTTTTTAATCATTTAAAATCAGGAGCACCACCTCCAAAGCATGGACATATTTTCATGCATCCTTGGGTTTCACGCTCACCAAAAAAAGTCAGAGGTAGGATTGCAAGGTATCTTGCTGGAAGAATTAGTATTGCTGCACGTATAGATACATTTGATGGAACCCCTCTAACAGATGATGATATCAAAGCAATTGAATTAAGAGTTCAAGAAATTAAGGAATTTGCAAATCGTAGTTCTAAATAATGAGGCAATAGGATGGCCAAAAAATCAAAGAGAAATCCAAATCTTTCAGATAATGTGAGATTAGATAGAAGAACACTTTGGACGCTGAATGCAGTACCAAAGAATTCCGTATACGGTGAATCATTGAGAAGGTATCGGGGCGCTGAATGGAGACGCTGGGATCCTTTTCGTTCAAAACTTGGTGCTGGCATAGTTCGTTCAAAAAAAGGCGGTCATTCATTACTCCCTGAACCAGGAACTACAGTACTCTATCTTGGAGCAGCACATGGAACAACAGTTTCACATATACACGATCATCTATGCGGTATAGATAATTCACTAAAAGGAAGATTGGTTGCTTTGGATTTATCGCCAAGGTGTGTTAGAGATCTGAATCATCTTGCAGAACTTAGGCCAGGTCTAATTCCAGTTTTAGGTGACGCAAGAGAACATGGTAAATGGGGCCATTTGATTCCAAGAAGGAT
>CAYSJV010000102.1:0-5659 GCA_964431435.1 uncultured Candidatus Poseidoniales archaeon | reverse complement strand
CATTGCAAATGGAGACTCGTATGAATGGGAATCAGAATGGCCAAATCCAAACCCAGGGGCATGGGAAGTGGAATTTGAAGTAGAGGGCGACAACGTAAACTCGAATACAGTAGTAATGATTCATTATCCCGAAGAAGAAAGTGAACCAGTTGAACTAGGAAGTTCCATGGAAGAAAGTGAAAGTGAAGAATAAAAAAAGAGTGTACTGCACTACGTACAGATTTACAATCACTTTCAGATTTGCAATTAGCCCCATTCATTCTATCATATAGGGTAACTCAATCAGGAATATGAGTGAGACATATGAAAGGAAAAGACAAGAAGATTGAAACAACACCGGAGAACGAAGACGTAGCGGAGGTAGTATACATTCCACCAGAAGAAGCCAAAGATAAAATTAGCATTGATGACCTACCTGGCGTAGGTCCTGCAACTGCAGAAAAACTGAGAGAAGCAGGTTATGAAGATCTACTTTCACTTGCAGTTATGACACCATCAGATTTAGCAGATGCTGCTGAACTAGGAGAAGGTGTAAGTGCAAAAATCATCAGTTCAGCAAGAAAAATGGCTGATATAGGTGGATTTGTAAGTGGAAATGAAATTCTAAAATCAAGAAATGAAGTTCTAAAATTAACATCTGGATGTAGTTCAGTAGATGAATTACTAGGTGGAGGGTTTGAAACTAAATCAATAACTGAGATGTTTGGAGAATTTGGTTCGGGGAAGACCCAATTTAGTCATCAATTAGCTGTAAATAGTATGCTACCCTTATCAGAAGGAGGATTATCTGATCCAGAAAATCCATCACATGTATTTTTTATAGATACAGAGGATACATTCAGGCCAGAACGAATTAGACAAATGGCAGACGGAAAGGGATTAGATGCAGATGAGGTATTGAGCAGATGTCACGTAGCAAGAGCATACAATTCAGCGCATCAGATGCTATTAGTTGATGAAGTAAAAAGACAGTCTTCGGGAATTAATGTGAAAATGATAGTAGTAGACAGTGTGATTAGCCATTTTCGAGCAGAATTTGTAGGACGTGGAATGCTTGCACCCAGGCAACAAAAACTAAACAGACATCTTAAAGAATTGAAACAATTATCAGATATCAATAATGCTGTAGTACTAATTTGTAACCAAGTAATGTCGAAACCGGATGCAATGTGGGGAGATCCTACAAAAGCTGTCGGTGGACACATAATAAGTCATGCTTCAGCATTCAGAATATATCTTCGCAAAGCAAAGGCAGGTAGAAGAATTGCAAGATTAGTTGATAGCCCTAACTTGCCTGAAGGTGAAGCAATATTTTCAGTAACTGAATTAGGATTAACAGATTAATCTGGAAAAACTGAAAAACAACAAAATTTACCCTGTAAGGGTATGTTTCAAGCGACATATTCAAAGTCAATGTAAACAAAACTATGTTTATGCGACATCTAATTGAAAGAGTATTGCAGATACAAGAAGACGAATCTGACCTACTTGATGGGATAAATGTTGACACTAGAGATTCAGCAGATGATCATGAACTTAAGCGACTATTAATGTCACTCCAACCAAGAATACGTGTGTTCGGATGTGGAGGATGTGGATGCAATACGGTAACAAGACTTGCACAAGAAAATTTACTTGACGATAACTATGTCACAGGTTATGCAATAAACACCGATGCACAGCATTTACTGAAATCACAAGTTTCTAACAAATTGCTAATTGGAAGAACTGCAAGAGGTCATGGTGCTGGCGGTAGCCCTGAGAAAGGTGAGCAAGCAGCATATGAATCTGAAAAATCTATTCGAAAATCTATGGAAGACGCTGATTTAGTGTTTGTCACATGTGGATTAGGTGGTGGTACTGGAACTGGAAGTGCTCATGTAGTAGCTAGACTTGCAAAACAAATCGGAGCATTAACAATTGCTGTAGTAACTTATCCATTTAGTTCTGAAGGAACTCTGCGTAGGCAAAATGCTGAGTGGGGTCTTGAAAGATTGAGGGAAACATGCGATACAGTCATTGTAATGCCTAATGAAAGGTTATTACATATTGATGGAGTTAAAGACTTACCAATAGGTGCGGCTTTTAGAGTTGCAGATGAGTTGCTGATGAGAAGTATTGCTGGTATCAGTGAATTAATAACAAAAGAAGGATTAGTCAATCTTGACTTTATGGATTTGAAGAGTGTTATGGAAAATGGAGGAGGGGTTGCTATGATTGGCCTTGGAGAAGCAACTGGTGAGAATAGAGCAAAGGAAGCCACACTCCAAGCCTTGGAGTCTCCACTTTTAGACATCGATATTTCAGAATCACGTGGTGCACTAATCAACGTGGTATGTGGATCATCACTAACTCTTGGAGAGGCGGATGAAGTTTCTTCAGTAATTCGTGAAATGATTGATCCATATGCTAAGATAATTTGGGGTGCTGCTGTCGATGAAACCATGGGTGATGAATTGAGAGTAATGTTAGTATTAACAGGTGTGAAATCTCAACATATTTTTGGAGCCGGTGCAACAAAACAGTTGAAGTCATTGCGAAATAGATCAATTGATTTTGTTAATTAATATAAATTTCAATTAAAGCAATAAAGCACAAGAGCAATTAAAGAAGACGCTCGCAAGTGGTAAATGAAGGAGTGTGTTTTGATGGACGATGGCAGTTTACCAATGGGCAATATTGAAGAAGAAGATGATGAAGATGTAGACCCGTTTTCGTTATTAGGAGATGCTCCTGCGGGTGCTGTATCACAAAATAGTGGACCATCCCATGAGCTTTTGGAAGCATTTATGGATGATGGTGGTGAAACTGAATCTGAATCTGAAGAAGAGCAAAAAGAAGCAACTGCTGGTTCAGAAGATAAATTAGAAGTTTACAAAATGTTATTAGAAACAGTATGGGTAGATGATATTCTTGATCCTGCGGAAGTAAGTATGCTTTCTAGAAAAAGAGAAGAATTAGAAATATCATTTGAAACACATTTAGGATTAGTTAGAGAAATGTTGGGTGAATAAATTGCAAAGCCCTTTTGAAACTGCTTTACAAATCGCTTGGTCAGATGGTCGCTTTTCCATAACAAGTGCTAGATTGTTGGAGCGATTGCAAAATATCCTATACATTTCAGATACAGAAAGAGGAGTTATAGAAGAACAATTCAATCAAAGAACCCTTCCTACAATCGATGATATTACAGAAAGAGGAAATGGATTAGGCGATATTGAATTAGAAAAATGGATTAATGTATTGGAAATTCAATTACAATCTGATAATCTGGGAAGTCAAGTTGCAGCAATAGCAAGATTATCTATCGAGGCTGGGATTTCAAAAGAAAAATATGTGTTGGCGCTAAAATATTGCAATGAAATAGGAGTAGGTGATGAATTTGCAAAAACAATATGGGAAGAGGGACAAGGTATCGCAGAAGCGAGTATTGAGAATGAAGTTTTGAATCCACTAATCGAATTACTCGACATTTGATAGTTCTAGTTCCCATTCAATTTTTGCTGTGCTTCCCAGCATTAGACTAACAGAACAATATCTATCTTGGGAGGCTTCTATCAGTCTCTGTACTAATTTTTCAGGGAGATTTTCTCCTTCAATAATGTACTTCATTTTGATGTGTGTAAATACTCTTGGAGTTTCGTCAGCCCTAGCTGCCTCTAATTCAACTCTAGCAGAAGTTACATTCCTATCTTTCAAACCTACAATTACATCCACCATACTACAAGCACCTGCCATTTGTAATGTAATTTCCATAGGAGTGGGTCCAGAGTCCCAATCCATCTTGATATTATGTCCACTAGAGGTGGTGCCCATCATCTTCTTCTCGCCTTGCCAACTAACTTCACCGCGCATGGTATCCTCAAAACGAAGTTACATAAAAGGAAATTCTAACCGTCGCCTTGATGAAATAGAGATTTGTGGGGGTGACGACGCAGATGGTTGGAACTCAAATTCAGATGGTTGATGGGGGCTTGATTGTACCCAATAATCCACTCATACATTTTATTGAAGGAGATGGTATTGGTGTCGATATTACGCCAGTTATGATTAAAGTTGTAGATGCTGCTGTAGCACTTGAATATGGTGGGGAAAGGAAGATACACTGGAGTGAATTATTAGCCGGTCAGAAAGCATATGACACCGTAGGTGAATGGTTGCCGGATGAAACAAAAAATACAATGAGAGAGGCGTTGGTATCGATTAAAGGGCCATTGACAACACCAGTAGGTGGGGGGATTAGAAGCCTAAACGTTGCACTAAGGCAGCAATTGGATCTATATGCCTGTGTTAGACCTGTAAGATGGTTTACGGGAGTCCCGAGTCCCGTGAAAGATCCGAGTGCAGTTGATATGATTATATTTAGAGAAAATAGTGAAGATGTATATGCTGGAATTGAATGGGAAGCAGGAAGTGATGAGGTAAACAAAGTAATTGATTTTCTAAAAAGTGAAATGAATGTAGATAAAATAAGATTTCCAGATACTGCGGGAATCGGAATTAAACCAATTTCTCAAGAAGGGACATCTAGGATAGTGAAATCTGCTATTAGATATGCAATTGAGCAGGATCTACCAAGTGTCACTATAGTTCACAAAGGTAACATTATGAAATTTACAGAAGGCGGGTTTAGAGATTGGGGTTACCAAATAGCAAAAGATGAATTTGGCGGTGAAGTGATAGATGATGGGCCGTGGTGCAAGATAACAAATCCGAATACAAATAATGAAATAATAATCAAGGATGTAATTGCAGACGCTATGTTACAACAAATCTTGACTAGGCCGCGCGAATATAGTGTCCTTACAACAATGAATCTCAATGGGGACTACATTTCAGATGCTCTAGCTGCACAAGTAGGTGGTATTGGAATCGCACCTGGTGCAAACATAAATTATGAAACTGGAATTGCAATTTTTGAAGCAACTCATGGTACTGCACCTAAATATACAGGTCAAGATAAAGTAAATCCTGGTTCCTTAATTTTGAGTGCTGAAATGATGTTAAGATACATGGGTTGGGATGGTGCTGCTAATAGAATAATTAAGGGGGTAGAAGGTGCGATTGATTCCAAAACTGTTACTTATGATTTCCATAGATTAATGGATGATGCACAACTAATGAAATGCTCAGAATTTGGAGATGCAATAATCTCCCACATGTGATGAAATAGGTGCTAAATGTGAATGACAATATCGTCATCATAAGTCATGCAGCAATTGGTATAATTGTATTCTTATGGATGATTAAGCAATATAGTTGGAAAGGTAAAGGTAAGAATCTGAAAGGTGAAGAACGTAAAATTGAATTAAAAAAACATGAATTATTTGGATTCTATATTTTACCTGCAACGGTACTTGTAGTAATGTTAGCAATTATTGGGAATGCAGTTCGACGAGGAGATTCCGAATTAATTTCTTCAATTATTCCGAGTAGTTTACACGGTGCTACAGGTTTAATCGGAACTGGGTTACTACTAATCACGTGGAATCTTGGAAGGAAAACTAAGTTGAAGAGAGAGAATGGAGAAAAGTGGTCTGAATCAAAATTGAAACATGGAAGGGCTGCTGATTTAATTATTATTATTGGATCTGTACATGTATTTCTTGGTTTTTTAGAATTGCTCAAAATACTTTAACATCAATAGTTAAGGAAGGGT
>CAYSJV010000101.1:0-5712 GCA_964431435.1 uncultured Candidatus Poseidoniales archaeon | reverse complement strand
AGCGCCAAAGTCAATTGCTTTGCTTTGTATACACCATTCGGAGCACTGGTGAGTACTTCCCCAATAATTTTTTGAATTAAATTTTCTGCATCTGAATTATTCTTTACGATGTCATCTACCAACCCAATTCTCTGTGCCTCCAAAGTTTCAATTCTAGAACCTAGCATTGCCAAACGTCTAAATTGTGCACTGCCTATTTTCCGGTACACATATGGCCCAATTACAGCCGGTAGAATTCCGAGTTTGATTTCACTCATTGCAACACGAGCACCCTCAACAGCAACAACATGATCTATGCAAGATACCAAGCCAGCACCACCCCCTAGAGCCACTCCATGTACTAGCGAAATAGTGAAACAAGGATGTGACCAGAGATTATAGAATAATCTATCTAGACGGTTAGCGTCTTCAATATTTTCTTCCAGAGATTGAGCACCAGAATCCCGCATCCAGTTAATGTCTGCTCCTGCACAGAAATGTTTGCCTAACCCCTTCAATACGATAACTCTAAAATATTCAATTCCATTACTATCTGCAGATAAGTTACGCTGTGCTACGGAATTAAATGAAGACCATTCTAGGACCCCTGTTAATTCTTCAATCAATTTTGGATTTAATGCATTAAACACATCTTCTCTATTCAAACTAATTATTAATACAGGACCATTTTTTTTAACATCAACCAATTCACATTTTGGTAATTCAGAAACATCATTTTGTTTAGTGATATCGACTTCGGCTGGGGAAAAATTCTCTTTTGAGATATCGCTCTCCATATATTTTGCTAGTAACTCATTGATTAACCCAGATTGGTTTATTCCTAATTCCTTCAGTTGTTGCTTTATGTTGTTGTCTATTGAGACGGTGATGTTAGATTTCAGACTATCCCCTCGCACCCCCGAATATACGTACGTACATAAATTATGCTACGTAATGCATTATTAAATTTTCCAATTGAAAAATCAAAAATCTAATTGGAAATTACATTCTGAATATTCCATATTTTGTTTCAGGAAATGGCGCATTTAGCGATGTACTAATTGCTAAACCAAGAATGTCTCTAGTATCCCTTGGATCAATTACACCATCATCCCACAACCTTGCAGTTGAATAATATGGAGAGCCTTCAGTTTCGTATTTATCGAGAATTGGTTTTCTGAAATTTTCTAATTCATCGCCTTCCATGTTTGAGACCCCTTCTCGTGAACGTTGATCTTGTTTTACAGTAGTAAGTACATCTGCTGCTTGTGTTCCACCCATTACTGAAATTCTTGCATTAGGCCACATGAAAAGAAATCTAGGATCAAATGCTCGTCCACACATTCCATAGTTTCCTGCACCATGACTTCCACCGATGATTACTGTGAATTTAGGTACTGGTACACATGATACAGCAGTAACTAATTTTGCTCCATCTTTAGCAATACCACCTGATTCGTATTTTTTACCAACCATAAACCCAGTAATGTTCTGAAGAAATACCAAGGGCACGCCTCTTTGACCACACAATTCAACAAAGTGTGCTCCTTTCAATGATGATTCTGAAAATAGGATTCCATTGTTTGCTACAATCCCTACAGGGAAACCATGTATGTGTGCGAATCCACAAACTAGTGTATTCCCATATCTAGGTTTAAACTCATGAAATTTTGATCCATCTACGATCCTCGAGATTATCTCTCGTACGTCAAAAGGTATTTTTGAATCTGCAGGTATTATGCCCAGAATTTCATCTATACTATGCAGAGGTTCTTCAGGTTCAATTGTATTCAGGGTGACTTTCTTTGATTTGTTCAAATTTTCAACTACATTTCTTACCATCATTAGAGCATCTTCTTCATTTTCTGCAAAATGATCGGCAACACCTGATTTACTTGTATGAACATCAGCTCCACCTAATTCTTCTGCGGTAACCACTTCTCCTGTTGCCGCTTTCACCAGTGGTGGGCCACCCAAGAATATCGTTCCATTTCCTTTTACAATTATACTTTCATCAGACATTGCTGGGACATATGCTCCTCCTGCAGTACAGGAACCTAGGACTGCAGCAATTTGAGGTATTTTTTTACCACTCATCACAGCCTGATTCCTGAATATCCGTCCAAAGTGTTCTTTGTCTGGAAAAACTTCATCTTGCATTGGTAGAAATGCTCCTCCAGAATCTACGAGATATATACATGGAATATTATTTTCTTCAGCTATGTTTTGGGCTCTGATATGTTTCTTTACTGTAATTGGGTAATAGGATCCACCCTTTACAGTGGCATCATTTGCTACAAACATACATTCTTGTCCGTGTACTATCCCTACTCCTGTTACTATTCCTGCACTATGTGCTTTTTGATCATACATTCCATATGCTGCTAAGGTAGATAATTCTAGAAATGCAGTTCCCGAATCTATGATTTGCTCAATTCTTTCTCTAGCAAGGAACTTGTCCCTACTTCTATGCCTTTCCTCATATTTTCCACCACCACCTTTGCGTGCATTAGATAAACGTAGATTTAGTTCATCTACTAAGTTTGAATTTTTCTCATTGTTTAATGAATAATTTGAATCATTGCGATTTATTCTATTTGGTAAGCGCTCCATCGATGACCCTCGAATACTCGGAGTTATATCCAACCCTTCAAACCAACGCAAGTTTTAGTTTTACACTAATTGGCTTAATTTTGTTAAATAATGGGATTTAGACACCTAGAATTAATCTTCCAATATCCCTTAAGCCAGGTGCTAATCCAACAACAAGAAGTGCAACAACTATTAACAATCTGAGGTGTTTTTGGTTGTGCTCAACCCGTACTTTTCCAAAAATAAGAATCAATGCTGAAACTAGCATTATCTTTACAGATAGGAAAAGCCAAGCCCCACTCCATAGAAAAGAACCCTTTTCCATAATCCATGCGCCCACTACATGTTTTTCTGAATAATTGAAAAAATCTACACCAAGCCATGTGGCGATGCCATCACATAATTGTCCAAATGTAAATGCAAGTGTAAGTGGTGATGCTAAAATTGCACGGGGTGATAATTCTTCAAGTATACCTTTTTCTTCTTTACTCATTTTTTCCCATTCTTCGATTGAAATATTCTTTGGTAAAACTCCAGGCTCTATACCTAACTCTTTCAATTCTAAATTAGCATTTTTTCCTAGATTGTACATAATTATACAACATATAGATGGAATTGACAATACTACAAACAAAGGCCATAATACAAATTCATTCGAGAAACTCCATGGAGTTAATGAATATTGAACAAGATATCCTAGTGAGATAAAACATGCTGAAACTCCAAAAACAAATAGTAAACTTTCTACAGCATGCCATTCTTTTATTTTGCCGGGAATGAATAACGCTGTCTCACAGGCAAAAATGATTCCAATAATTATTGCCAATGTACCAATGTCTTTGTGATTCACGTGCGACTTCCAGAATAAAATCAACCACATTGCTAATATGAAAATAATTGTTGATGATGAAATCCAATGTGTGGGAACGTTCTCTTTGTTGGAGAATTTCATTAGTATGATACCTGTAATGGCAGAGAGTATAACCCATGCTGCTAGATGAAAATGGATTAATGGAGAGATGAAAAACACATCAATTCCTTCATTAAAGAAATCTGAATCTTCCAATACTCTGATTAATGCAGCAAGTACAACCCAAGGAATTAAACTGTATAGTGCATTATTGCCATGAGGTAATTTCCACTTCCGCAGAAATGCAGAAATTGAAATTACAAAACAAAATAATATGCCTGAAAAAAGTACAGTATTCAACCAATTATATCCAGTATCACCACTTTCAGCATCACCTACAATGGGTTCCCATATATATGGGCCAACAAATTGATCATAGAATATGGAGGGAAGGAATATAACGCCTACAACCACTGTGAAAAAGAATAATGCCAATCCGTAAGTTATCACAGTTTCAACACGGTTAAAGGCGAACTCATCCGACTCTTGAGTTTCAGCAATACTCTGCTCTGCCATGTAAATGCCACCACAATCAAAGAGAAAATGATTGATGCTCATTCCTCTTCAGAAGAATCATCTGTAACTTCAGGTGCAGCTCGTTGTTCATGAACTTCCATGAATGTAATTTTTTCTAGATTCGCAGTTTCTCTTAAGGTACTTACAACACCGTATTTTAGAGTACTTGCATTCGGATCCCACATCATTGATTCTGGCAGAGTTATCCTTGCATCATCTCCGTCAAATTCAACTTCAAATCCATTGTGGCCTGTATTGCTTTCTAATAGTGCCAATATTTTTTCATCTCTTTCTTTTAGTACCTTTACAATTTTGTAATTATACTTCAAACTTCTACCAGCTAGAGGGTGGTTGAAATCAATTTTGGCTCTTCCTGAGCCAACTAATACAAGAATACCAGTTCTTCCTCCAATCTCAACAGGTGCACCAATTCCTAATGTATTGGGGTCTTGAACATGCTTCAGCAATTTGTTTTGACTCATGGTTTCTACTTTGCCGCTATCTCTTTCTCCATATGCTTTCTCTGCGGGGATTACTACTTCGATATCTTTTCCAGCTTTAGCTTCTGAAACGCTTTCCTCAAAACCTTCAATCATACGCCCAGAACCTACAACGACCACCAATGGACTGTATTCTCTTCCTTCTTGGTGCAAATCATTTTCTTTTGCAACTTCTTCAAGAGTTGTTTCTAGTAACTTGTCATTATCTGCATTGTATAATGAGTAATCTATGTGAACGATAGTGCCATCTTCCATTCTAATCACCTGTTAGTGCAGCGCCGGCGACTGGCTTCGGGTATATGAGGATGATTAGTGACCATAGTTACTCTTCTTCAATAGTAGTGTCTTTCTTTGTTGCTTTTTTCTCAATTGAATTTATTGTCAACCCAAGTACAATTAATATCCAACCAAACCAGACTAAATGACTACCGTGGAGGTTGTAGGCTGTTACTCGAATTGAATCTACATTGTCTAAATTATCCATTTGAGACTTCAATGATTGTGCTTGTGAGAAATCAAAAACAACAATCAAATCACCTTTGAAGAAGGATACTCGCTCAACCTCACTTCTTGGAAATGATTCAAGTCCCTGATCAAATCTAAGAATTCCAGGCTCTATTGTCTGCACAAATTCCCCCTCTTTGTATACATCAATTACTGCACCTAAATATGCATCTCCAACATTATATTTTTCTTCAAAGGCCCCATCTCCCTTTTCAGTTGCCGTAATTTCTCGATATGTAAACTGGAATTCATCAAATTCTTGAGGCATATCTTTTGCCAATGTTATTTGGTGTTCGGGTCCACCTCGTTCTACCAATACTGTAGCAAAAATATGCCCGAATACTAGTATCAGAATTCCTAGATGAGTTAAATGCGCAGCGAGAGTTCTTACTATTGTAGAATTACTTTTTCTTTTCGACAGCATTTTACTATTTTTGTGGATAACTGATATTATAGAAGGTATGGCAAGTAATATTGCAGGGATGATTAACCATGCTAAATGACCTCTTGTAAATGGACCCAACAATATTTTGTCAGAATCACCAGGTAACTGCTCGCTGAAAAGCCACGATAATACAATCGATATTATAATTACAGACGCAAAAATTGTTGGAATGATATCGCTGGGAACTTTCCCCCTCCAACCATATATCATCAACCCTGATATTGTAAGCAATAATATGGGAGCTCCCAATACTTCATGCAATTCCA
>CAYSJV010000100.1:3481-5758 GCA_964431435.1 uncultured Candidatus Poseidoniales archaeon | reverse complement strand
GAAACTCCTTTGCAATTTATCTTCCAACATTGTAAACTAGTGCTCATGGTCGAGCATTGATTCACATTCATCCACAGTATAGTTGCCAAAAAAGAATGCATCTGGGTCCCACCGATCGTAGCCGATATTTTCTAGGGTTAATTCTAGTGAATTGTCTTCAGAGACTCCGGGAATTTCGCCCGCTGTATGGGCGGTAATTTCGATGGTTATTGGGTAAACAGATTCATAATCTGGAACTTCGGGGTCGTTTTCAAAAGTACTGTACGCTTCATCTGCTGAATGATAGGCACCAGTCCAGCTATATCGATATGAGAATTTCCAATATCGATTATCAAAATCCCCACTATCTCCTCCGCTAGCACCTCTGCCACGATACTCATTATCACAAGGAAAATCATCTTCATCAAACAGAATTTCTCCATTTCCGTTGCGCATTATGAAAGTAAGCGTGTCTTCTTCATTTAATGGGATAGGCATGCCATTCTCTGCATAAAGGCCATCACTACATGTTATACCAATTCCGAACCCATCTTTTAGAAGGTAATCAGCCGGCATGGGCGCAGTATACTCAAAGAAAACAGAATCTCCGTCATTCATCTCTATGACACTACCATCGTCTAGTTCGTATGATGTTTCGTTCATTCTGAAGACCCACCACTCCAATACGTCGTCCCCATCCAACTCTTTTCCAGACTCTTTTTCACCTAAACATCCAGTCAGAGCGGCACAAATGACCATCAATGACAACAACACTGGGGCTTTACTACGTCCCATAGGTACATACACACGCTTATTTTAAAAAAAGGTTTTTCTTTACAAAATCTACTCGATTTTACAGAAATATTACACCATATCACCGCATTATTTTGCATTTTCAAAAGTTGGTACTGACAACCGACATATCATTTCCATGAAATCGTAAGGGTTCTTTCAAACCCCTCAAGACATTATGGAGAAATGCAATGGGTGTTCAGTCCCCCAGTACACTGCCTACGCTATGCATTGGACTCCAACCAATCCAAGATTAGTTTAGAATTGAAGTGCAAATCTTTTGTCATGTGAATTTGAGAACGAAAGTTAGACCCTCCTGGAAGATGTTTTGTAAAGGACACACCATGTCTTCGAATTGATTTGAGGGTCATTGTACTTGTTTCTTCAGCATACTGAAGATACTTACGCCATGCCCAACTTCTTGCCATGAATTTTTGTTCGGTTTCGGATGCATAATCCCATTTATCAAAGTTATTATTTACCCATGGTGCTGGTTCATCAATCCAACCTAATTCATATTTTATATCATAGAAAATTTGTGGGTTACCAATTGCAGCTCTACCTATCATCAGACCTTCGGCACCTGTTTCTTCAAGACATCTGAGTGCTGAATCAGAATCAGTAATATCTCCATTAGCTACAACTGGAATAGAAACCGCGTCTACTACTTTAGAAATCACAGACCAGTCAGCAATTCCCGAATATCCTTGTTTTAAAGTTCTACCATGTATACATAATCTAGAAACACCTATGTCCTCTAACCTTTTTGAAATTTCCAAAATAGTATCTTCTCCTTGTCCTGTACCGAGTCTCAACTTTGCTGTAATTGGTAAAGTGCTTTGATCAATGCATGCTTGTACTAAACTAACCAAGCGATCAGGATTCCCCATCAAAGCCGCACCTGCTGATGCTCTGCATACTTTAGGTGCGGGGCATCCAAAATTAATGTCAATAGTCTCTGCTTTTCCTTCTTCACAAAGGAGTTGAACTGTTTTCACCATATCTTCTACATTACCACCAAATATCTGTGGTATGAATGGGGATTCCCTCGGATCTGTCGCCATCTTTTTCCAAGAACGCTCAGCATGCCTAGATAAACCTGAAGAAGAAGTAAATTCAGTAATTGTGAAATCCGCTCCACATTCTCTAGCCAACAAACGAAAGGCCAAATCGGTCACACCTTCCATAGGAGCCAAGAAAAGTGGTACTTGATTATCAGTTGACATTATATCCGCTCAAGATGTGCTAATTATTTAAAGTTGAAAAAGCATGAGTAACTACACGAGTTAAAAAAAGGTATAAATGCAATTGAAGTGCTCTACGATATGAAGAATCATGATAAAAAATATTGGAATTGCATTCATACTTGTTTTAGCATTAATGGCAGGATGTTTTGGTTCTGAAACACAAACAATAGACAATGATAAGGTCACAGAAAATGAAACCCCAAATTCTGCCCCTGTAATTCTAATTATAGATTATTAATAATCATGATTATTGCATTTG
>CAYSJV010000100.1:0-3471 GCA_964431435.1 uncultured Candidatus Poseidoniales archaeon | reverse complement strand
GAAAAAACTTCAAAAGCAACTCAATCTGATTGTTGTAAAGATTGCTCTAATAACTCAGATACTCGACGCAAACGACGGAGTACTTGATCAAGACGATTGAGTATTTTCTTTGATATTCCTAACACGTTGTCATCAATCATACGATACCCTAGAGGTAATTTTCCTCCTAACAAATTTAAAAGAAGCATCTTATCTTTTGGTTGAATATCAAATAACAACTTTTCAACATCTTCAACACTGCATTTTTGTTTATCTAAACTGGTAATTAACTTCGAAGATTTCTTTTCAGCAATTAATCTGTTTAAACCACCCTTATTCAATAACCAATCAACACCTCTTCTACGGTACTGTGTGTGTAACATATTCCAAATGGAACTAGGAAGTAAATCTAATCTTGGTATCCTTTCAATCATTCCTGAAGAGCGAAAGCGTTCTACTGTTCTCTGTATTTTACTACGTTTTGCAGTAGGATGTTTTTCTAGAATATCATCTATTGAAAGAGGTTTGGTACTCGAAAGTAGCATATCGAAAATAATTCTTGGAACTGATGTATCAGACATCATCCTAGCAGGACGATCACCTAACAAACCCATATCTGCCATCCAAACTGTTTTTTCATCATAATCATTCTTTTCTGCAATAGGTGTGGGTTCCTTAATCCAAATTTTCAGTGGTAAATGTTCAATATTTTCTATTTCTTCAATGATATTTCTTTTTTTATCTGAAAGTTCATACCATTTGATCAACTGATCCATTCTTATTGAAAAAATCTCTTTAGCTTCTGAAGATAATAATTCTACTGTTTTAATTAGACTTCCGCCTCTCAAAAAATACACTCTACCTCCATCTGTATTTTCACTTGTACAGGAAACCAATCTAGATGTTTGTAAACGACTAAGATGATGATGTAACGTTGCAGGGGAAATTCCCAATTCATCAGTCATTTCAATTATTGTGTGACCTTTAGTGGGGTGCTCAAGAAAGAATTCTCGCATCAATCTTGAAATTGTAATTTGTGCGTTGTCTATTGAATAACTGTCAGAACGTTTTCGAACTAAGCATAGTGATTCACAAACCCAATCTAGTAACATTGATGTTTCGCGATTACCTGTGGGAAGGGGAAGTTCTTCCAATCTGAGACTGAACACATCTTACCCTACTTTGTTGGGCTATTAGGCATTATTCAACAAACATCGAAAATATCGGCATTCATTAGATATTCAGAAAGAGCCGGTTTTTCTTCTTCCATCATCCCATTCATAATCTAGAGTAGTCAATTTCACATCAATTTCATCGTTGTTTATATTTCGATTATCTAGTAAAGATGAAACGTGAGGTGCGAGTTTCAATTTTGACTGGTGCATAATACCTCTACTTCTTAGCACTTTGATGGCAGAATGAACTGTTGCCCTAGTTCTGCCAATCCTTCTAGCTAGTTTAGATTGTGATGTTAATGGCACTCCTGTTGCCAATTCCTCAACAATAAGCCATTGTACTTGAGAAAGACCGACTGGCATCAAAGATGCTGCCTTATTGTCATCTTTAATGCCAAGATCTCTAAAAATCTCTATTTGAGATGGAGCCCCTGCGTAGTGACAACTCCTACCATTTACACTAACTACTGTAATCGAATTATGTGAAAGCAATACATCTAGATGATGGCGTAATGTGCCATTTGCTGCACCAAGTTTCTTTTGTAATTCTCTGTAACATAACCCAGGGTGCCTTTCAAGTGTTGCTAATATCCTCTGCCTAAGTGGATGTTCATATTTGTTATTTAGTGGACTTGAAATCGTTGCCGTTGATGTAAAGTTTGGAAGCCATTTCCATGGTATTAATAGAGTTAACAGCGTCATAAAACCCGTAATTAGGCTAGTAAATCCCAAAAGACCTACAATTGCCCATGAACGGTTACGAAGACACTGTTCCACAATAGCCATAACCACTCTTTCTTACTAGGTACCTATTCAACCTATTGGCTTCGGGTCTCATTATTTCTCTCTTTTTACCATACCTAATTCTATCTTCAAATAAGCTACTAAAGTTCCGAACATTCTACTTACTTTCATACCGTGTTCTGTTGCAGCATATATTGTTCTTAATGGAGGGCCATCGATTACTTGCCTTTCTACATACCCTTCCTCAACAAGTAATCGAAGTTTATCTGATAATGTCCTACTAGAAATTCCATTTAACAATTTTTTTAGTTGATTAAATCGTTGAGGCCCGGCAATATATATTGCTGCCATTATTTCGATTATCCATCTGCTAGAAACTATGTGCAATGCCTCAACTGCTGCTGAAACTTCCCATGACACATTGTATGGTTCATCATTGCTAAACGCACTTAAATATTTACGAATTTTTTTGCCATTATTTTCTGATGACTCGATTAAACTATTTACGGATTTGAGTATATCTTTAGGTACTTCCATTGGTGGATCAGGCATACTCAATTCTCCCGTTGGTTACTTGGTGTAACTTTTACATTAAGAAGTTAAGGCGAATTTACTTACCTTGATATGATGGTCTACGATGTTCAATTAATGCTGATAATCCTTCTAATGCATCTTCTGTTCCAAATATCTCGGATAAGTGGTCTAATTCCGCTTTAAGGCCTTCATCTAATTTAGTATCTGTTGACAAATCAATCAATTTACTGGCAAGACGTAGTGCTACTGGAGCCTTGTAAGATAAATTTTTCATTTGGTGTGTCACAAAAGGATCCTCGGCATTTATTCCAGATGGTGTTTCACCATCCAATAGCATCTTCATATTCGAATTATCAAATAATTTTTGAATTCGCTTGACTAATGTTGATTTTGAGCGAGTCGCCCCTAAATATTTATTTTCGGGTTTACCTTTACCAGCCAATTTTACTACAGTGTCTTCAACCTCGCTGGGTTCCACAAATTCAGTTAACAAACCGATTGCCTTTGCGGTCTTACCCTCAATCAATGGCCCGGCAAGTACTGCCCATCTTGCGACTTCAACGCCGACCATTCTTGGGGTTCGTTGTGTTCCACCTAATCCTGGATAAATTCCGATACTTGTTTCTGGAAATCTAAGATCCGTTCTTCTAGTTCCTATCCTATAATCACATGCTAATGCGAATTCAAGACCACCACCTAATGCTGCTCCAGTAGTCAATGCAATGGTTGTTTTTTCTGAGTTTTCAATTTTATCAAGTAAATTATGACCTGCCTCAGTAAATGTCTTAATTTCTTTAAATGCGTCTTCTTTTAATTTGTCAACAAAAAATTTGACATCGGCCCCTGCTACAAAGGCCTTGCCTGCTCCTTCAAATACAATTGTTGTAACATTTTCATCTGAGTTTAAATCACTAATCATTTCATCAAGTTGTGACACTAGCGCCGAGTTAAGAGCATTCATTGCTTCTGGGCGATTTAATTTTACTCTAGCAATACTACCGTCCATCTCTACATCTACATATCTGAATTCGAATTCTTC
>CAYSJV010000099.1:2957-5810 GCA_964431435.1 uncultured Candidatus Poseidoniales archaeon | reverse complement strand
ATTGACCGGTTTACAGATCTTGCAGCACTAATCAACTCTGCCGGAACACCTACTTCTTCTGCCCGTTGTTTGAGGTAATAGGGATCAACTGGAATGCAGTGACCTCCTACACCTATCCCTGGAGTATATCTGTGAAAATTCCACTTACTCTCTGCAGCAGTTAATACATCTTCCACATCAACACCTAGTTCAGGAAAAATTCTTGCTAATTCATTCACAAGTGCAATATTTATATCTCTTTGAACATTTTCCACTACTTTTGCTGCTTCAGCAATTTCAATTTTTCCCGCGTATGATACATTACCTGTAGTCAAAGATGAATAAAAAGTAACAAGGTCCATACCTATTTTTTCATTATCAGTACCAATAACTCTTGCAACTTGTCTAACTCCATGATTCGGGTCACCAGGACTAAACCTCTCAGGACAATAAGCGATTTCTATATCTTTTCCAATTTCCAAATTCCGTTCCTTCAACAGAGGTAGCCACAACTGTTTTGTGACCCCAGGATAAACTGTGCTTTCTAGTATTACTATTGTGCTCGAATCTTTTTGAATATTATCAAAAACATCTTTTCCTGCATTTTTCACATAACTTAAATCTGGTTTGAGATTTTCATCTATTGGTGTAGGTACTGTTACAATAATGATATCACTTCCCTGTATTGCTTTAGTAAAATCAGTTGTTACAAGCCAATTTTTTGCTTTAGGATCTGGAATGAGATTATCTAACATTTCATCTTTTAATGGGTTTTTACCCATCTTTATACATTTAATTACATCTTCAGAAGTATCAACTCCTCGAACTACAAAGCCCGCCTCAAAAAAACCGATTATTGTTGGCAAACCGACATATCCTAGACCAACTACTGTAACAACAAGCTCTCTATTGTTCGAGCGTTCAACAAAGTCCTTGCTCCACCCCATTGAGTTGATTACCTCGAGCGAGGACTATAATTACAGTGTGTGGTAATTAGTATTGATACTCATAACTCAAATTTACTTGTAATATTTACCTCAATATCTAATACTATATTCAGTAGAGCAGACGTTGAGGAGGGTCTTATTTGTCAGATGTTAATGATTTGTCAAATATTTCAGATGAAGAGGGTTTAACTCAGATAAATAAACCAACAAATATTTTTTTAGCACCATTTACATTATTCACTAATATTATTCTTTACAAAGAGTTGTTAATCAACTTTGTAAAAAGGGATATTCGACAGCAGTATAGAGATTCTATTCTAGGATATATTTGGACATTGGTTGAACCATTGTTACTAACTGTAATTTACTATATTTTCTTTGCAATTTTGGTAGGTAATCCGAATGAAGCATATGCATTTTGGGTAATAATTGGAGTGATTGTGTGGGGTTTATTCACTAAATCAATGTCAGGAGCGGTAACTTCACTATATACGAATAGAAACATGGTACAATCGATATATTTTCCAAGGGAGTTGTTTCCTCTCGGAAAAGCGTTCTCTCAAGCAACAATATCCCTACTGAGTTTGATAATTGCAATCCCCTTTATGATATTCTTCGAACAACCGTTTAATGTGAATATTTTACTTATTCCAATTGGGCTATTTCTGACATTTACATTAGGTCTTGGTTTGGGAATGCTTCTCGCACCTTTCAACGTAATAACTACAGATGTATCCCACTTTGTGAGAATTATATTACGAGCAGGTTTTTTCCTGAGTCCAGTAATGTGGACATTAGATATGGTAGCATCGCGTGGTGCATTTAAAGACTATGTTTTCATTAATCCAATGGTTGTTCCAATTACAATGGTTAGAAATGGATTCCGAGGGGTTCCATTAGGAGTTGATGCAGTTTCCGTAGCATACAGTATCTGTTTCTGCTTACTTGCAATGATTATTGGCAGTATTGTCTTTAAAAAATTCGAATCAAAGGTGGTGAAATTTCTTTGAAAAAAGCTTCGCTTATAGCAGAAGATGTCTCTCTTAAATATCCCATAGTAGGGAGTGGACTTTCAGCTCTGAAAAGTTCGTTGAGTATGCTTACTGGAATTGGTAAAATCAAGCATTATCAAGCACTAACGGACGTCTCATTAAGATTTAATGAAGGAGAAGTTGTTGGGATAATTGGTGTTAATGGATCTGGAAAAAGTACATTGTTACGGGTACTTGGTGGCATATACAATCCCAGTAGTGGGCGTGTCTTGTCAAAATATAAGACTCTATTATTGGCAGGAACGGGAACTGGATTTTCTCCAGATTTAACAGGTAGACAAAATATCTATCTGTATGGCAGTATCCTCGGCCAATCAAAATCAAAAATGGACAGTTGTATTCAAGAGATTATAGAGTTCTCAGGATTAGGGGAATTTATTGAACTTCCAATAAAAACCTATTCTACAGGAATGAAAGCAAGGTTAGGCTTTGCAGTAGCAACGTCTATCGAGCCAGATATTCTTTTGATTGATGAAGTGTTACGAGTCGGTGATGCCAAATTTACAGATAAATCAGTGAAAAGAATAAGAAAAATTGTTGATGGAGCAAAAACAGTAGTAATTGTATCTCACAGTCTAGGATTCTTAAGGAATGCATGTGATCGTTTGATTTTGATGAATTCTGGTAAAGTGGTTGCTGAAGGAGATCCAGATGAAGTAATTCAACATTACAAGGAAGACACATACAAACAAAAGTTAGATCATAGATATAGCGGCCATTTTGAGGGTATGGATGGAGAATATCTTGTGGGTTGGGCACATGATTTGCAAAATCCAAAATCCTCAGTTACAATTAGTATATTATACAATCATGAGCATATATCTGAAAGTCTTGCCAACGTAAATCGTCCAGAGTTAGCAAAAAGATTTCCTGAT
>CAYSJV010000099.1:1702-2947 GCA_964431435.1 uncultured Candidatus Poseidoniales archaeon | reverse complement strand
CAGAATAATACCAGAAGCGCCGTTGGTTTTCCTGATAATCAAAATCTAGGATTTAGAGTTAAGTTGCCAGAGAGACATTGCGATGGCATCAAACGCAGGTACTATGTCAAAGTTGGAGATGCAGGATTTAATTTGTTTGAAAGTCCAAGAGATGTTTGGTTGGAGGAATAATTTTCACTAAATTATGTATATAATTAGTGAAATTAGTAACAACAAATAATAGTCTATTGATGCGGGAATAAATGTATAGGTAGGGGGCAGTGATATGAAAATTGTTGTAGTTGGCGTTGGTTCTATGGGTTGGAATCATGCAAGGGTTTGTTCTGAATTAGGTCATTTAGTAGGAGTTTGTGATATGGACAAAACTTCGGTACAAGAAGTAGCAGAACATTTTGGAGTAAGTGGGCATACAGATTTAAACACCGCTATTTCAGAATTAAATCCCGATGCAATTATTGTAGCAACTCCAACTTCAACACATGTGTCAGTTGCAAAAATTGCCTTAGACAATAATTTGCACGTTTTAGTTGAAAAACCGCTTGCAATCGATGTTGAATCAGGGCAATCACTTATTGATTTAGCCAGAAGTAAAGATTTGAAATTATGCGTAGGCCATATTGAGAGGCATAATCCAGTGATTTCATTTGCAAGAAAAAACCTGGAAGTAGGTGATTGGGGTAAAGCGATAACAATTTCATCTCGTCGAGTTTCTAATTTCCCAGGTCGTATTAGAGATGTAGGTGTCATTCTCGATTTAGCTATACATGATATTGATAATGTAATTTATTTGATGAATAGTAAACTTACTAGTGTATTTTCAAGAGCAGGAAGTTACAATGATATTGCCCATGAAGATCATGCAAATATTATGCTGGGTTTTGAAAATGGTAATTCTGCAATGATAGAAGTAAATTGGATTACTCCTATGCGAGTTAGAACATTATCATTAACTTGTGAAAAATCGTTTGTAGAATTAGATTATATGAAGCAACAGGTATCCGTTTCAAATAGTCGTTTTACGAATCCAGATGACCCACAAATGTATCCTCTAAAAATAGAATATGATACTAAGACAATATCATTGCAAAAACAGGAACCCCTAAAGATGGAGATTCAAGATTTTGTTAATTGTATTGAAAATGATGTAGAACCCCTAGTAAATGGTGAGCAGGGCATAAATTCATTGAAAGCAACAATTGCTGCAATTGAATCAGGGAAATATAAGACGATTGTATTTGATAAACA
>CAYSJV010000099.1:0-1692 GCA_964431435.1 uncultured Candidatus Poseidoniales archaeon | reverse complement strand
GATTAATCTTGACTAACTCTAACTCAGTTAGAATAGATCCAAGAGCAGTAGTTGATGAAGGGGCTGAAGTAGGAGACGGGACTTCTATTTGGCATTTTTCTCATGTTCGTTCAGGCTCAAAAATTGGTAAAAATTGCATAGTAGGAAAAGGCGCATACGTAGATATTGGTGTGACAATTGGAGATAACTGTAAGCTTCAAAATGGTGCAATGGTGTACCATGGAGTTGAATTAGGAAATGGAGTTTTTGTAGGGCCGCATGCAGAATTTACCAACGACCTTCGTCCGCGTGCACACCTTTGGTCAGATGACACATTAGAAAGAACAATTGTTGAGGATGTGTGAGTGTAGGTGCAAACGCAACAATACGTTGTGGAATTACATTGGGAAAGTGGTGTATGATAGCTGCAGGTTCTGTAGTTACAAAAGACGTACCTCCACATGCTTTGGTTGTAGGGATTCCTGCAAGAATTAAAGGATGGGTTACTGAAAGTGGAGAAATTTTGGAAATTGATGTTGAAACTGGGTTAACTGGTGGTAAATTTAGTTGTGAAAAAACAGGTGAAACCGTGAGTTTGGAAACTTTGAATTAATGTCAGTTATTTCTTAATTAAGCATAGTCAAATTGTAATACTTGATTGTTAGCGCAAGTTTGGTAATATGAGAATTAACATAGCAAAGCCTCTTATTGATGAAGATGAAATTACTGAGGTATCAAGGGTGATGCGTTCAGGTATGATTGCTAGTGGACCAGAAACAAAATTGTTTGAGGATGAGTTTGCAAAATATGTTGGAGCAAAATATGCTTGTGCGACTACTAATGGGACAACAGCACTTACACTGGCACTTCTTGCTGCTGGAGTTGGCCCAGGTGATGAAGTAATTACTACGCCATTTACCTTTGTTGCTACAGCAAATGCAATTTTGAGTTCTGGAGCAATACCCGTATTTGCTGATATTGACGAAGACACATTCAATCTTTCACCTTCGTCTGCAGAATCTATGATTACCGAGAAAACAAAAGCAATAATGCCAGTACATCTATATGGCCTTTCTGCAAATATTATTGAACTTCGCAAAATTACTGATAAACATAATCTGGCATTAATTGGAGATGCTGCCCAATCTCATGGTGCAAAATGTGGTGATGAATTTGTAGGTTCATTAGCAGATATGGAGTGCTTTTCTTTCTATCCTACAAAGAATATGACTACAGGAGAAGGAGGGATGATTACTACCAATGATGAAACATTATTTTCACTTGTAAATAGCATTCGCAATCATGGAAGGCCAACATCCACATTGGGTACATATGAATATGATAGATACGGATTGAATATGAGATTGACAGATATTGGGTCTGCTATAGGTAGAGTTCAACTAAGGAAACTTACCGAATTTAATAGTACTCGTGCAAGAAACGCAACTTTACTTTCTGAATTACTTTCCAATTGTGATGGAATAAAATTACCAATAGTACCACAAGGCTACAAACATGTGTGGCATCAATATACGATACGGGTCTCCGATCGAGCTAGTTTGTCGTCTTATCTTAGAAAAAATGACATAGGAAGTGGAAGTTATTACCCACGATTGATATATGAATATCCACATTTGCAACAGTATAAATCCGATTGTCCTGTTGCAGAATCATTGGTTGATGAAGTAATTTCTTTACCCGTACACGCTGGAC
>CAYSJV010000098.1:0-5835 GCA_964431435.1 uncultured Candidatus Poseidoniales archaeon | reverse complement strand
TCTTCCATTCGCTGAAGTAACAGCAATGATGGAATTCTTTCCAATGGATGTTGTAATACCCGCAGGTCACGGAATTAGATTAATAATTACTCAAACTGGTGAAGATTACATACCTTCCGTTGCTTGTTTAGGACCTGTAAGTTTAGATTTAAGTGAAAGTAGCATTCTTACGCTTCCGATCATTGATAGAACACCTGAAGATTACTTCAAAGCATCAGGCCATGACTATTCTGGAAGTGATGGTACTCGCTCTTACTGATTCAAACGTCTGTGCGTAAAGCCCAAAATCTCTCACTTAGGGCGGTAACTATGGGTCGTATACTCCACGGGGCGGTATTAGCGCTTGTCATCATCGGGCAAATGCTTGCAGGTTGTTTTGGAGATGGAGATGATTTAGAAGATATATTCCTACCTCCTTGGGATACTGATATGGCATATTTGGAATTACCACATAGTCATGATGATGCTAGAAACTTCACAGTAGGGGACCCCTTTTCAAATGCTACTTGGGGGAATGCCTCTTGGTCCGTATATGGTAATGAAGAAGGTGGAAATTGTTGTGAACATTATTTGGCTGCAACAAAAGAAGGATGGATTCTTAATTTTGGAGGAGAGTATCCAACTTGGAGTGAAGATAGAGGACATACTTGGCAGGAATGGCAACCGACTCTAATCACTCAATTTGGATGCAGAACTCCCAAATACACAATACCTGGACAAGAAGGACTAGGAGAAGGAAGTATCGTTCAAGCAACCAATGGAGACCTTATCTCAATGGGTTGGTTCCCATATCCTAGCAGCTCAGGTGGAGATCAATTCTATGCATTTCTGTATGATGCAGAGGATCAAGAATGGAGTTGGTGTTTCAATCGGTTAACTGAACCATTTTACGATAGGTCTTGGCAAGTGGAAGTAATCGGTCCGATAGACAGTTCAATTGGTTCAGGAGAATATGCTAGTTTGGTAATCTCCAATTTTTGGCATCAAAGTAGTAACAGAGGTGGACAGATTAGTGTAGACGGATTGAATTATTACTACTTTGAATTTCCAGATAAAAATGAAGATTTGGATGTAGTACAAATTGATCTTGAATTTGATGAATTAGGTCCTGAATGGGATTTTACTAAACCCCACAAAGAGATGAGGGCATTTCCGGTTCCTTCAGGGGGGTTATATTTCCCTAGTTTCTTCAATGATGGTGGAGATGCATGGCTTGACACTAATCTAAATTGGTGGAGAGCCGAAACAAGTGCAGGTAATAGTTTACCTTCAGAATATTGTGCACTAGATTCGAGCACAGCATTGCATTGTGTGGTTGCAGGAGATACCTCTGTGACACACTACATTTCATGGGACGGCGGAAATAATTGGACAAATCAAACCTACGATATATCTTCAAAAGCTAGTGACTTAGAGGAGTGGGAATTCCATTCTAATGGCGTGCAAGACCTTTTTGTGTTGAATGTTAGATACCAAAGTTCCGAAGGACCTGACGTAGATGTTGCGTGGCATGTAAGAGAATTTAGTCAATCACTGGAACCAGATCAGTTAACATATCTTGGTCAAGGAGATCTTGATTCTGCATCTGGTGCCGGTGAAGATATACGATTTGATTTTGCAAGTATGGGTATACTTCCTGATGGAGGATCCTTCATTGCATATCACGATTCAACAGACGTAGATCCATTGTTTGGTTTGGAACTTTATTTGCCCGAATACTATGGGCCAATGGCAATGTAAATCATTCTATTTTGAACCCAATGGATATGCCATCTACATCAAATACATCTGAGTTCTCATCACCTTTACCAGTATTCAAATCAGCATTCGGTGCTCGAGTTTCATTTTGTACATACTTCCAATCGCTCTCCATTAATTCGGGACTTCCTTCGTCCAACCATACTGTGAGTTTTATTGTGGCTTCAAGATCTAAATCTAATTCTTTTCGTTTGGCTTGAACTCTACGTGTTATATCTCTTGCCAACCCCTTTGATAGTAATTCTGGGTTAATTTCCATGTCTAGAACTAATGAAATGTCAGTCTTATCTTCATCATCTCCAAATTCAATTGTTCCTGCAGCATAACCATCCTTCTCAACTCTTCGAATATCTACGTCTTGTTCGGTAATCTCGAAACCTGCTAATTCACATGAACCTGATTTTATTGCATCCCAAGTTGAATCAGGTTCAGCTTCTGAAATTGCACTAATTACACTTGGCAAATCTTGTCTAGCCTTAATTCCCAAACTTTTCCTGTTAGGTACAAGTTCTATTTTTTGGAAACGGTCTAAATCTGATTCGACTGAAATTTTTTCTATATTCAATTCTTCTGAAATTATATCATTAAAGTTTTCTAGATTAGGTCCGCCAACTATCCATCCAGCAGAGCATGGCAACCTTTGCCTTCTCTTAGCATCAACTCTAATTCTTCGACCCAATTCAGTTAAACTTCTTACTAGTTCCATTTCATTTTCTAATTCTTCATTGCGTTGTGGCAGGTTATCCTCTGTTGGCCAATCTGAAAGGTGGACTGAGTTCCCATCATTAAGTGCAGAATATATGTGATCAGTTACAAATGGTGAAATCGGTGATGCTAATTGGCATATACATGTAATAATTTCATGCAATGTGCTCTGACATGCAGTTTTATCTCTAGCATCGCCCTCTTCCCATAATCTCCTTCTGCTTCTACGTACATACCAATTTGAAACATCATTTACTAGGAATTCTTCTAGTATTCTTCCTGCCTTGTGGAATTCCCAAGATTCGAACATTGATGTGTATTCTTGAGCAACAGAACTCAATCTAGACAACACCCATTGATCTAAACTTGAACGTTCTTCAAGTGGTATGGATGCTGTATCGGGATCAAAATTATCTAATGATGCATAATCTGCATGGAATTTGTATACATTCCAAAGTGTAAGGAAAAATTTTCCATATGTGTCTCTTACCCCCGCAGGGTCAAATTTCAGTGCATTCCACGGTGCACCAGATGTTACCAAATACCATCTTACAGCATCTGCACCTTCTTTTTCAAAATGGTCCCACGGATTTATTACATTCCCTTTAGATTTTGACATCTTTTTTCCATCTTTATCTAATACTAAACCAAGAGTCAAACATCTACGATATGCCATGTCATCAAATACGGCGGTAGATACAGCAAGAAGTGTGTAAAACCACCCTCTGGTTTGGTCCATTCCTTCTGCAATATAATCTACCGGAAACGATTTTTCAAAGATATCTTTATTTTCAAATGGATGATGCCATTGTGCAAAAAACGCACAACCAGAGTCAAACCAACAATCCATTACAAAGGGTTCTCGAATCATTATTCCAGAACATTTTTCATCAACACATGCAAACTTCACATTGTCAACAAATGGACGATGTAAATCCTCAGGTACCGTTGATTTATCTAATGCTTTTTCTCTCATTTCTTCACGAGATTCAATACAGTGTTGACTACCACACTCTTCACATGTCCAGATAGGTAATGGAGTCCCCCAGAATCTTTCTCTACTAATAGCCCAATCTTTGACATTTCTAAGCCACTCTCCAAAGCGACCTTCACCTACCCACTTTGGTGCCCACTCTACTTCATCATTCAGTTCCAGTAATCTTTCCTTAAGTGAAGACATTTTCACAAACCAAGAAGTCATTGCGTAATATAGCAGTGGAGCGTCAGTTCTCCAACAGTGCGGATAATCGTGTTTGTAATCTTGAGTCCGATACAAGTTACCACTCTCATCAAGAATTTGTATGATATCATCATCGCAGGATTTGACATATCTACCATTTAGATATGGATGTACACCATCAACAAAACATCCGTTCATATCTACAGTATGAACTTCAGGGAATCCCATTTCACGACCAAGAATAAAATCATCCTCACCATACATTACTGCTGTGTGAACAACACCAGTTCCATCTGTAGTTGTAACAAAATCTGCCCCTACAATTGTCCATGCAGTTTTCGACTCTCCTGCATCAACTGCATCTGGAAATAATGGGTGATATGATTTACCAACTAAATCAGAGCCGGGGATTTCCTCAATTATCTCAATTTGGTGTCTAAGCGTAGTTTCTAGAAGGTCCTTTGCTAAAATTAACTCTTCACCCACCTCAGCCCATCCAGGTCCCTTCCACATTTCGGGTTCTTCAGTGACTTTGACTCTACAATATATGACCTCTGGTCCAACAGCCAAACCAACATTTCCTGGCAGAGTCCAAGGAGTGGTCGTCCATGCTAGAACAGAGGCATCATCATCTATTAATTTGAATTTGATAAATACGGATGGTTCTGTGACTTCTTTGTACCCTAATGCCACTTCATGACTTGAATATGATGTGCCAGTTTGTGGACAATATGGAAGTACTTTGTAATCTTGGAATAATAATCCTTTTTCCCACATTTGTTTCAAAGACCACCAACAGGATTCTATGTAGTCATTATGCAGTGTGACATATGGGTTATCAAGATCAACCCAGAACCCCATTCTTTCAGTCATCTTTCTCCAATCACCTTCATAGGTCCAAACACTTTCTTGACATGCTTCATTGAATTTTTCCATACCATATTCTACAATTTCACCTGTTGTCCCCAAATCTAATCTTTTTTGGACTTCTATTTCAACAGGTAATCCATGTGTATCCCATCCCGCTTTTCTCTCTACTAAGTGACCCTGCATTGTCTTCCACCTGCACACTAGATCTTTGTATGTTCTAGCAACTACATGATGGATTCCAGGTTTACCATTAGCAGTTGGTGGACCTTCTAGGAAAATAAATGAGGGTGCATCACTTCTAATCTCAGTAGAACGCGCAAATGTCGATTGCTCATTCCAACGAGAAATCATTTCCTCTTCCATTTTTACCGAGTTATATTCACCGGCGGATTTTGGTACTGGCATTGCCCGGCCCACCTATCTTCTTGATTTGAACATGACCGTTTTTCAAAAACAGTAATAAAGTTACCAATTCGTGTTCAGTACAGCATTTAATGCTAATATCTCAACATCCGTTTATCCGATGGATTCACAAACGAGCCCATCATCCCCATAGGGGATGGAGATGGGTACTCGAAAGAAATTTGTTGCAATATTCATCCTTTTCTCAATGATGTTTTCAGGGTATTCTGGATTGAATAATGAATCTCTAAGTCATATTCCTTCGTTAAAATATACTGATGTAGGCGTACCTACCGATGTACAAATTTCACAATATCCAAATGGCATTTCAGAATTAATCAAAGTAGAAGTCCCAGATAATGAAGCATTAACTGGCATAGATCTAACGATGGAACAACAATTACTTGCTAGAAGTGGAGAAATTAGTTGGGAATCAACTAGTGATTGGTCACAAAATGGAGCAATTCCAGAGTCTGTAGATTACAATCAATCCTCGGGATTATCTCTAATGAGTATTAATGAACACTGGGATTTTAGCAACGGTTTCCCTCCTAATTGGATTGCAGGTACCCCTGCCACTACGTTTCCAAATGTGTCATGGGCGAATTCTCCTACTGCCGGTCAAGGATATACATATATTGATCATACAACACTTCAATGTGGAAGTAATGGTACAGTTACAGGTGCTATGAAATTACAGTCAGATACTTCTGGCGGAACTAGTAGTACGACTGGAGGGCACACATTGGATTCTCCCAGAATTGATCTTTCCGGTGCAAGTTCAGTAGAAGTGCATTACTGGGTTCAGGAAGGTTCACCACAGTGCGGTGAAGAACCAGATATCTATGAGGATTTACAGGTAAAATATTTAGATTCTAGTTTGCAATGGCAACCCCTAGATACTATTGTAGGTACAGGAC
>CAYSJV010000097.1:0-5868 GCA_964431435.1 uncultured Candidatus Poseidoniales archaeon | reverse complement strand
GATATTGATGTGGAAACAATTGAGGATTTATTGATGGGGTGTGCATACCCAGAGGGCGAACAAGGATTGAATATAGGGCGTAACGTAACCTATCTTTCAGGTTTACCTCGTTCGGTTGCAGGGGTGACTATAAATCGATTATGTGGTTCTTCTATGCAGGCAATACACAATGCAGCGGGTTCTATTGCACTAGGATCAGGAGATGCATTTCTTTGCGGGGGAATAGAATCAATGTCTAGAGTTAAACGTGGAGGTTTTGCAAGAAGTACTAACTCCATTCTTGATGAAACATACCCAGAAGCATACATCTCAATGGGAATCACTGCTGAAAATGTTGCAAAAAAGTATTCTATCTCAAGGGATGAACAGGAAGTTATGGCATTAAACAGTCACAAAAAATCGAGCGAGGCTCAAAAGAATAATAATTTCGCAAATGAATTGGTACCAATTGCAACCTCAAATGGAAGTGTTGCTTTTGATGAATGTATACGCCCAGATACAACATTGGACTCTATGGCTAAACTCAGGCCTGCATTCGTAGAAGATGGGACGGTTACGGCGGCAACATCATCTCCTCTCACAGATGGTGCGGCATTCACTTTTATTTGCTCAGAACAGTATGCTGAAGAGCATTCTCTGAAACCTCTTGCAAAGATTATCGGGTGTTCTGTAGCAGGTTGTCCACCTGAAATTATGGGTGTAGGTCCTGTTAATTCCACACAAAAAATTCTTTCGAGAACTAATCTTGATATTGACGACATGGATATAATCGAATTAAATGAAGCATTTGCATCTCAGTCACTAGCAGTAATGTCTGAACTTGGCATTGATTCGGAAAAAATGAATGTTCAAGGCGGTGCAATCTCTATTGGCCACCCGCTTGGGGCAAGTGGTGCTCGTATCACTGGTAAGGCTGCCACATTATTGAATGAGAATGGGGGGCAATATGCACTTGCAACCATGTGTATAGGCGGTGGAATGGGTATTTCCACAATTTTAGAGAACATCGGTTAATTCCAATAGTCTCATAGTCGGGCACGTATTAGGATATCTCGTGGCAAGGTTTGGAATAAGGAAAGGTCGGCGTGATGCCGCTGATAATCTAAGTGTAGATGAAGATGGAGATTGTGCCCGTTGTGGGGGTGATTCTCAACAATCTTCGATGGCTGGATATCTCATGTGTGCCAAGTGCGGATATGAATGGCGTGATTCTGCAGATGTTTCATCTACTCGCGGCCCGCCGCCTGCATTTCGTAGAGATGCAGAGGCTCTTGAAGAAGTTAAAAATGAAATGAGATCAGGTGGTGAATTAACAAAGTTGTTAGGAACTGATCGAAATATATCTGGGCAACAAAAGGAAAGTCTTACACGCCTTCAAGATAAGTGGCTCACGGGAATGCATGGGTCATATAATCCTGCAGAAGAAGAACGCGTTCCACTAATGGTCAGTTTTGATGAGGAGGATAATTTACAATCAACTGTGGTAGCTAAACTAACATTGCTGAGTAATCAGTTTGATGGTGGTGAGGAAATACGTGTGGAATATCCTGGTGTAGGTACTGAATTTTATACATATGAAGAAGGTGATGAAAGAGGTTGGAATCGTGGAAATTCTGCAGAGAGTACTGCAAGAAACATAGCATCTGTAATCAATAAGAGGAGTAATCTAGTGTTTGCTAAAAATCATGAAAATACAATTCTATTTGAAATGAGAACTCCTGAATTAGATCCTAAATCACTTGTCCTATATATCGAAGACCCAGGTGAAACTGATATTGTAGCTGAAAAAGATGGTGTCAACCTTGATCCCCGTGCTGCTACAATGCTTAGTGACTATCAGGCTGCTGTTGAGTTAGTTCTTGCAGATGGTGTAATTACACCAAGCGAGGACCAATTATTGTGGGGTATGAGAAGACAACTTGGAATCTCTGAAGATGAACATGTGGCAATTATCAGGGCCATGTTTGGTGATGGTGCGGTGAAAGAATGTACATATTGCGGTAGCCCTGCAAATTTGTACCCTGAATACGCTGCATGGTACTGTGAAGCATGCGAAAATTGGGTATAATTTCGAAGATATATTTTTTCTTCACAGTGGGATTGTTGATAAAGGGAGTGGGTTTCCGTTTTACAGTGGTGACATGAGCGAAGAGGATACCTTATACATTGGAGTTGATTTGGGAACATTCAGATCTGTGATGGTTTCGAGTGCGGGACATGATGAATTAGAGTTAACAGTCATTGGAACTCCCAAGGATGCAATTGCAAGAAATTTTTTGAAAAGAGACGTATTATTTGGTGAAGAAGCACTAAAAAATAGGTTGGCCTTGAATCTATTTAGGCCATTAGAACATGGTGTGATAAAGGATAGCAGTGATGATAAGAAATTCATTGCACACTTCATCCACCACATGATTGAAATGGCAAATCCTGAAGAAGCGAATAATGTTGTTGCTGTAATAGGAGCACCTGCAGAAGCAAGTCATGTAGATAAAACAGCAATATTTGACGCAGCTGCTGGTACAGTAAATGCTGCAATGATTATTTCAGAACCATTTGCAGTTGCATATGCTTTGGATATGATTGAACACACATTGGTTGTTGACATGGGCGCAGGGACAACAGATATTTGCAGAGTATATGGTACAATACCTAGCCCAGAAGATCAACAACACTCAAAATATGCAGGAGATTATATTGACAGAGAATTGATTGCAAATATTCAAAGCAAATATGTTGGTGCCCAGGTAACAAAAGACATGGCTAGAAGATGGAAGGAAGAGCATGCTTTTGTTTCAGTTGCAAGCCCTGATGATTTAGTTATCGTTGAGTTTAGTATACACGGTAAATCCATGGAATTAGATATTACTGATTGTATGCTAGAGGCTTGCGAATCCGTAGTAGAACCAATCATTGAGACTGTTAAAGACCTTATCAGTAGTGCAAATCCTGAATATCATGATGCGTTTAGAAGAAATATCGTACTAGGGGGCGGAGGAAGTTGTATACGCGGCCTAGGAACTCTTTTGGAGCAAAAATTATCAGAAACTGGTGAAGTGAAAGTGCATGTTGTTGATGATGCAGTGAGTTTAGGGGCTCTTGGAGCACTTAGATTATCAATGGAAGTGCCTCAGCAGATGTGGAAAAATCTTACTTTGGCAAGTAGGTGATTATTCCTCCTCATGCATCCCAAGTCGGATTAGAGTTTCATCACTCACTAGCCTTGAAGCGCAATTAGGACATTTTGATTGTGGTTCCATGGTAAGCGGGCGTATTGCCAGCACAGAAAGGCAAGTTTGGCAATAAGCCATAACTTCATCTGAAGTAAGATTCATACTCTGATCTAGACTGATTTTTCCGAAATACCACGCCTGAAAAATTGTATTACGCAGTATTTGAAATCTCCTTAATGATGCTGTAGTAGAAAAGAATAGTAGAACTCCCAATAATATATCACCAAATTGACCACTCATCAAACCTGAAATAAAGAAGACAAAACCTACAAGGCCAAATATCCCCATGCTTGCAACAAAGCATAGCATTGTTGGTTGATATGCCCATCCAATTTTTGCTCTAAAATTATACCAAACTACGAATTGAATAACCAATGGTATCATCATGACCATCATTATTTCAGTACTAATTAAAGCTGTGAAAATATATACGATAAGAGCAAGTAATAAGGTGGACGTAAGTAATGTGAATGCTATTTGGCGATGGGCTTGGTCTAATCTTCCAATCGGCTTTTCAGGAACTGAGCCTGCAGGTATCAGCTCATCTCTACTTGGCTGCATGGTCACCCCATTTCGTTTAGCCTAATCAAATGAATTATACAAACACCCACATACAATCTATTTTTGAACAATACGTGTTGGCGCATAGTGATGGCTGCTACAGGAGACAGGGGTGTTAATCCAAAAAGTGATTGTTTAGAGGGTAAAACGATCTTGTTAGGTATCTGTGGAGGTATTGCAGCAACTCAGAGTATCAAAATAGCCAGAGAATTGAGAAGGCATGGTGCGGATTTATCAGTAATTATGACTGAATCGGCAAAAAAAATTATTACACCATTAGCAATTGAATGGGCAGCAGATACGAATGTTACTCAGAGTTGGGACTCAAATATGTCACAACTAGAAGACTATGATGCCGTTCTTGTGTGTCCTGCAACTAGAAATGTTTTAGCCAACCACAAGCATGGTATTATGTCATCACCTTTGTTGATGGCTCTATCTTCTGCAAGAAGTAGGAATGTGCCTATCGTATTTGCTCCAAGTATGCATACTGATTTATTCAATGATCCAATCACTGAAGAATTAGAAAAAGAATTAGTAAAAAGTGGTTGTAAATTCTTATGGGGTGACAAAGAAGAAGGAAAAAGGAAACAAAAAAGTGCAGTTGGATTAGTTGCAGATTTCTGTAATATTGTTAATAGAAATCAGAACCTTACAAAAAATATTGTTGTCACATTGGGTGCTACTAGATCCAGTATTGATGATATTCGATTTGTCCAAAATACATCTACTGGGAAGACAGGGTGGGGTATTGCCTGTGACCTCTATAGGAGAGGTCATGAAATCACAGTTGTTGCTGGAATTACAACTTCCCATCCCGAATTCGAAATCCCACTCATCATATTTGCTCCTGAACCAGAGGAGATGCTTGCAGAGTTAGTAGCGCTCTCTAGTTGCGAAATAGATGTATGGATACATTGTGCTGCAGTTTTAGATTACATTTCACAGGATATCCATGATGGAAAAATTCCGAGTGGTGATGACAAATTGCAAATCAATTTAATAAAAAGCACTAAGCATATTCTGGAACTTAAAGATAGGTGTAATGGAGCCATAAGGATTGGATTTAAGTTGGAGTCAGTAGTAGATGATGATGAATTATTGAGAAAGGCTAAAAATCAAATTTTAGAGGCGGGGATGACTGCAGTGATTGCTAATCGTTTGGAAGATTTATCTTCGAATAACTTAAGAGGATACTTAGTAGATAATGAGGACAATATAATCAAGTTAGAGGATAGTACTGCCCTAGAATGTGAAATAAGAAGATTAATCAAATAATATACCAACTTACAATTAATGCTGCGCCAAATTGAAAGGTGTTTGCTATGAGGCTATTGCATGCCCGACGGACCTGCTAAGGCAAAAAGAGGTATACCTTCTAAGGAGGATTTCAATGAATGGTATCCATTTATTGTAGAAGCAGCAGAACTTGTGGATAAACGCTATCCGATAAAGGGGATGGATGTATGGAGGCCTTATGGCTGGAAAGCAATGAGATTGATTGATGATGTCACACATTCAGAAATGGATAGGACAAACCATGAGGAAGTGAATTTCCCCCTCCTAATACCAGAAGATTTACTCGAGAAAGAAAATAGGTTAGTTTCGCTATTAAAACGCGCACGGGAGGAAGGTGTAGATCCCTCTGAATTACGAGATGAAGAAGAAGATGCAGGATTCAAAAAAGAAGTGTATTGGGTTAAACACGCAGGAACAAATGAGTTAGAGATTCCAATGTTTCTAAGACCTACATCTGAAACAGCGATGTATACTCTATTTCCTCTTTGGATTAGGTCACATGCTGATTTGCCATTGAAAACATATCAGATAGTTAATACATTTAGGTATGAAACAAAGCAGACTCGTTCTTTCATAAGAGTAAGAGAAATTCATTTCTTTGAAGCTCACACAGCTCACATAGATGAAGATGATGCAACAAGACAGATAGAACAAGACTTAGAAATAGTTCAAAATTTAATGAATGAATTAAAACTGCCTGTTTTAGTTACTAAAAGACCAGTATGGGATACTTTTCCAGGCGCTTGGTATACTGTCGCAATAGATGTGATAATGC
>CAYSJV010000096.1:4874-5877 GCA_964431435.1 uncultured Candidatus Poseidoniales archaeon | reverse complement strand
CTATTTTCTGTGCATAATTGCTACAATAATCAATGCTGGAAGTATCATCCAAAATATTGGTAATATCTTATCAGAAAGGGTTGTGGGTGCCTCTACTATAATTTCATGTTCATACAACATTGTCTCATTATTTCCAAATTCATCAACTAGGTGGATTTGGAATTCAATATTATCCATCACCCCTAATTCAAAACTAAATTCATGAGTCATTTCACCAGCACCAGATACTGTTGCCAAAGGACCTTCAATGAATTCACATTGCTGTTCGAAACAAATTCTAACTTGATGAGGTGCAGATCCATGGTTCATCATTGTAGCATTGAATGTAACAGTACCTGTTGTTGTTTTCACAGGTCCTGTGATATCTAGAACCTCATAATTAATATCGGTTATTGGGAATGAGGTTATTTGTTGAGAATAAGAACCAGAATTGCCTTTTGAATCATAGGCTGTTATGTTCAACCAATGATATCCATAATCTAAAGTTGGAATCTCGAAGAATCGTACATCACTCCATGAAGCATTAGTATATTCTTCTAATTCAACATCATCTACTATTATTGTAAATTTCACCTTATCAATTGAATCAATGTCATCATAACTTCCGTTCAAATCTCCAACTAAATCTACTGATGGTGTGATTATATCTGTTCCAGTTAACAAAGATCCATTCATCAAAATATCAACTCTAACTGCAGGACCTTCGTTATCCAAAGTGTGTATTGTGAGATTATGCGTGAAGTTATTTCCAGCATGATCAACCAATTCCAGAATAAGGTTCCAATCAGTTTCATTGCGTTGTGCATGATGCTGTCCTAAATCTAAGAAGTTAAAATTAGTGGAAGTACTTTGCCAAAAAGTTAAATTTATTGAATTACCAGAACATGATATTTATTTTACCGTATTTGAAAAGGAAAAACCCAAACTTAAAAACCTAAATGATAATACTTATATTAAAGATGGTATTCATATTATGTTTCCTGATATTGTACTATCTAATACT
>CAYSJV010000096.1:0-4864 GCA_964431435.1 uncultured Candidatus Poseidoniales archaeon | reverse complement strand
AATTTATTGAATTACCAGTTTGACTCCAACCACCAAATTTATCTGAATACCAATTTGTCACAACATTCCCTGGGCCATCATCACTCGAATTAACTTGGAAATTAGTTAATTCTCCAGCCAGAACTGTGATATTGTCACACTCAAAAATATCCTCTGTAACAATCACCTCTCCATCTTTCATACAAATTGCATCAGTAATCATGGTACTGTAAGTTGGTGCAGAATTATCTAGATACTTTGTAATCGACCAAGTATCTTCTAAACCTTGAGGGTCTGTGCAGGTCAAATTAAAATTCAAATAATTTCCTGGTTGAAAGTCTACACTCAAATTAGAATCTGCTAGGTTAATATCTGAAGAAGTATTTGAAATATATAATTCTTGAATTGTAGACCCAGGTATCAATTGCCAAATATGCCATTCGCAATTTAATGTAGTCCCTAATCCAATATCATTGGAGGTATCTGATGAATATGAGCCATCAAGATGTAATTCTCCAAATGGTACTGAACTATCTGGATAATCCGTAATATATCCAACTACACTTGGAGCATCATTTTTTGCAACTGTTATTGGTAATGAACCTTCTATTCCTGAAAGGTTTCTTTGAACCTCAAAGGACCAGGGTAATCCACTAACCCATTCTGATTTAGGTGTGAATCTGAATTCCCATTCATTTGGAAGATTGATTGTCAGGTTAGCTGATTGCCTTGCATCATTGAATAATGGTACAGAAAAATATCTGCTATCTGTAAATCCTGCCTGAGTTTCAAGTGTACCTGCTTCCGCCCAAGACCAATATCCTTGAGATTGCCCGATTTCTCCAAATTGTAGGTTCTCAGAGTTTCCAACTATTTGAGGGGAAATAGGAGTTATTGCTTTCAGTGAAGATTGGTCAATTTCACAACATCCTCCATAATATGAATCAACCCAAGTTTGTTGAGAAAACCATGAATTGAATGAAGAATGTTCTGATTGCTCTAACACGCTATTACTATTTCCAAACCATCTGTCGATTTGATAATCAATTCCAAATTCAGCATTTGGTAATGCTGGAAGTCCCCATTCCACTGGTACAGAATAATTTGCAGACCAAAGTGCACTAATCATTGCCCTTTTTTCTAATGATGAATTGATTGTTAAAGAAAGATTACCTGAGGGTATTTCAGGAGTATTAGCAGTTGAAATAGTACCGATCCAATCTGTAATGTTGTTCTCTTGCAAAGCACTAAGTTCTAGTGTTGGAGACAATCTGTATCCTGATTTTTTACCTACCAAAAACCAACTACCATTCTCTATTGTGGGTAAAGTTGTATTAATTTGTCCATCAACAACATTCAACCCTATTTGGATTCCACTTGAATTATGTACTGCTACAATTTCTTGAGTAGTGTTAGTAATATTATAATTCGAAAATATCCCAATTTGACCAGTTGTAGGTACTGTCATTGAATACGAACCATTCCATTTTACAATGCTTGATTTTGTTTCATGCTCTGTATACAACCAACCATTTGATTCATCCGATAATGAAACTATACCAATTCCTTGATCATTTAATTGGGTTGAGAAAGGCGTTGCATAATAAGGCACATACAAAGACGATACCCCCTCTTCTGGTCCGGTAATATTAATGGTAGTATCTAGTGGATACAATGAAAAGAATACACCCTCACTATCATCTAATGTAATTGCTGCACCATCCCATGATGCATAACCAGCACAATGAACGGAAAACCGAAAACTTTGGTTTGTATTGAGATAAAGTAAAGGATGAGTGTCTACATCATAACTTCCTAATTGGATCCCAGACCAACCATCAATAACTTCAATATTACAACCACTAATTTCATTACCAGATGAATAATTTAAAACAGATATTTCAATCTCTGATAGAAATCCTGTATCATCCACTCCTCGTGAATGATTATTTGTCATATCAAAAGTAGCTGTTTGAAATGATGAAAATATACCAACCAGAATTGTAATAACAATTAGTATCGAGGTACGCCTCATCTATTCACCTCAATTTCCATGCAAGATGATTGAACCATCCCAATCAATATCCAATGGTAATTGCTGATTAGATGGCAATCTCTTGGATATTGCCTCACTGATATTGTTATCACTGTGAAATAAAATGAAGCCACCGCCTCCTGCACCAAGCAATTTGCCACCACTGGAACCACAACTCAATATTTCGGAATATAATTCATTTATTTCAGGTATTGTAATTCCACTTGCCAAAGTTTGTTTCATCTTCCAACCTTCACTCAATAATTCTGCAAGACCTTCTACATTGCCACTTTCTACCATTTCACGTGCAAGTAATGCTTGATCTCTTATTTTCTTCAACATGTCATTTTTGTCAGTCATATTTCCAATTTGCTCTTCTAATATTTGATTTGCAGATCGAGTAATACCTGTATAAAGTAATGAATAATTTTTTACAAAATCTGTAGCATCAGATTTTTCAATAGATAATGGATCAATAATCACAATACCATCGGATCTAAATTGTAAATGATTTATTCCTCCAAATGCTGCTGCATATTGATCTTGCTTTCCGATTGGTTGTCCGAGAATTTCAATTTCAATTTTGCACGCTTGCTCTGCCAAAGTAATAGCATCAGGTGAGCTGCCTGCAAAGTTGTGAAGTGCATTTAGTAATCCTACTGTAACTGATGAAGAAGACCCTAATCCAGTACCTCTACTAGGTATCTCCGCAATTGTTGTAATTTCCACTCCGGATGTAACTCCAGTTAATCTCATGGCTTCACGAACAAGTTCGTGTTTAAGATCTTCAAAATCATCGACTATTTCTGTTTGTGAATATGAGACTCGGACTGAGTCGTCAAATCTCTTATTTACTGTAACGTAAATGTATCTAGCAAGAGAAAAAGAGGTCACTCGGCCTCCATCTGTATCATTTTCATAGAATGAAGGAATATCAGTTCCACCACCACAAAAAGAAACCCTGAGAGGGGTGCGACTGATTATCATCAAACACCGCGGGTTGGTACTTACTCATGAATGCCCCGCTCCCAAGTTAGCAATAATTGCTAATCCTTGTCACGGGAATAGTTATTGGGATGTCGTGTCAGCCAAGGTGTTGGGGGCAAGATAAGATGCGTAGTCTAATCACAATGGATGACCTTTCAAATGAGGATATTAATGAGATATTAGATGATGCTGAAAGACTGATGCCGGTTGCAAGAGGAGATAGCCATTTACCACTGTTACAGGGGAAAATTTTGGGCAACCTATTCTTCGAACCATCTACAAGAACAAGAATGTCTTTCGAAACTGCAATGAAAAGATTGGGTGGAGATGTTTTGAATTTGGGAGCAGTCGCTTCCTCGTCTGTTGTAAAGGGTGAAACTCTCTATGACACCATTAGAATGGTAGATGGGTATTCAGATATTATTGCACTCAGACATCCTCGTCAAGGTGCAGCTCAGTATGCTTCTGATGCGGCAAGTGTACCTATTGCAAATGCGGGAGATGGCGCAGGACATCATCCCACACAAACAATGCTTGATCTGTTCACCATCCGTCAAGCACACAAAACTCTTGAAGGATTGAAAATTGTATTAGTTGGAGACTTAAGATATGGAAGAACAGTCCACTCATTATCACATGCTATGGCTAGACTTGGATGTGAACTGGTATTTGTTAGTCCTGAATCGCTAAAGATGCCGAAAGAGATTATTATTGATTTGAAAAATCATGGAGCACAAATTACTGAAAGTGATTCTCTAGCACAAGAAATCGGAAGTGCCGATGTCATTTACATGACTAGAATACAAAAAGAAAGATTTCCTGATGAAGATGAATACAAAAAAGTTGCAGGTTCTTTCAAATTAGAATCTCCAGATTTATCTGCATGTAAAGAAAATATGATTGTAATGCATCCATTACCTAGAGTAGATGAAATACATCCTGACGTGGATAAAACTGTCCACGCAAGATACTTCGAACAAGCATTCAATGGTGTAGTTACTAGAATGGCACTATTGTGCAGAATGATGAAGGTAGAGGTTCCTTCAAAAATCAAATGAGGTGAATAAATGAGTTCAAGTGAGCAATCAATGAGAAGAGTTACAGCAATCAGAAATGGTACTGTGATAGATCATGTTCCTTCAGGACAAGCATTGTTGGCATTACAGGTATTCGGTGTCCATGGTAAAAATTCCAACCCTGTTTCCTTAGTCATGAATGTACCTAGCGGGAAACATGGAAATAAAGATATTATAAAAATTGAAGATCGTGAATTAACACAAGAAGAATTAGACAAGTTAGCACTAATTGCTCCTAATGCATCAGTTTCAATTATCAGAAATTACAGTGTGGCTGAAAAAAGAAATGTTCACATGGGCGAAGAAGTTGTAAATGTAGCAAAATGTTCTTTCATGAATTGTATCACACGGGGAGTAAGAGAACCTCTTCCACATCCTACCTCTAATATTTTATACTTTTCTTTTTTTGTAAAAACAAGTTCATTAAATACTTGAAAATGATTTTGAAATGCAAATTGAATTTGATTCTTAGGATTTCCTCTTATAAAATGATTATAATTTGTCTCTGGTCTATTTATCCAATTATTTTTAAATGACTCAAAAGATCCCTTTTTAAATTTTTTCATTTATATAAAATTTAGCTAGATTAAAATCTTCAATATTATCTATACTTAATGCCCTTTTTCTAGGGATTTCAATAAATCTTATTTTTTCTCCATACATGGTATCCTTAGAGAGTAGCTCAGATTTAAATAAATAAATATTTCCACATCGTATATAAAGCGTTGAAAGATCCTGTCTATTGATTTGCTTATTACTTTTATTATACCATGTTACTTTTTCATCA
>CAYSJV010000095.1:0-5904 GCA_964431435.1 uncultured Candidatus Poseidoniales archaeon | reverse complement strand
GTTTCTTCAAGATGCCAGCGACCATCGTGGGTTTGCATTTGCACATAAGATTCCGTTTCGTCTCCAATTCCTTTCAACCAATATTCAAACCAATTGAATAATTCGATTGCCCAATCCATACGGCTCATATTTTCATAGGCTTCTTGCCCATATCCACTACTTAATCCAGAATGTACTACTCCCTGATCGGGGTAATTATGCCCCCATTGTCCCATAATTCCTCTTACAGTTAATCCCTTATCTCTTAACATTTGATAAGTAGGAAATGCATGATATGGGTCTACATTCCAATCTTGCATGCCCCAAACAATATACACACTTCCATCATAATTGTCAATTACATCTCCTAGATGGTAACGCTCTTCCCAATATGAACCCTCATCACCTCCCCATTCAGCAGCCATATACGTGCCAATAGGTGCTGCAGGACCCCAAATATCGTCTTGACAAATCCGTAAATCATCTGTAGTTGGATCTGCTGTAGCAAGCTCATATGCCAAATCGTAACCCATAGATCTAGATTCAGCAGAACCATTTCGATAGAACATCTGCTGAACGCCAATTGAACCACTAATTGGAACTATAGTCTTAAGATGTTCAGATGGATTTTGAGCTGCTTCCCAATTAGTAGTTCCTGCATAGGATTTACCCATCAATCCAACATTACCATTACTCCAATTTTGTGTACCTAACCACTCTACAGCCGCTTGTATTCCAATTTGTTCACCTAACCCTTTGACATCTTGACAATGAGTAGACTGACCGCTACCAAATGTAGAAACTTGTGCCAATGCATACCCATGAGAAATAAATTCTTCAAAGATCCACTGTCCTACGCCAAGATCTGGAATTGTATTCGGATTAGAATCATCAATTTCTGTTCCAAAATCATAGTAGGGATGTACTGTTGCAATTACTGGCACTTTTTCTCCCATTTCCGTGTTTGAGGGAAGCCATAAAGCAACATGCATCAATGCATCTTCAGGATATCCTACATCTTGTTCACTTGCTGGTAGGTCTACTTCTACAAAATGTTCTGTCATTGGAAGAATGCTGTAAGATCCTTTTTCAGGTAATTGAGAACGCCATGAGGTTAAATTCAAATCGAGTTGGTATCTTTCTTTTAGTGGCACACTTTTCCAATCATCTAAATCAACCTCATCTTGTAATAGTGATTGGTTAATATGTCCGCCCCATATTGCTGAGAAAATGATGAAAATCATTACAAAGACACTGGTAGATGCGAGTGACATGTTCAAATTTTTAATTTCACGTCTTGCAATGGAGTCATCATCTATCTCTTCTTCAAAAAGGATTGCATCTGCCTCGGCCATGGTTGTCCCAAGACTATCAAATCAATCAAGATAATGCTACCTTGAATTTCCTTCAAATTAAGAAAATGTATGATAAACTGTGACATATTGGATGTTTCATGAGCGGAATGATTATCTTATCATTTCTATTTTTTATGTTGATATTTGCAGGTGTAGGTATATCCTCAATAATGGTAAAACAAGATACTACTGATGACTACTTAGTTGCAGGAAGAGGAATGCATCCCGCATTGGCTGCACTTTCAGCAGTAAGTACTTGGAACTCAGGATATATGTTCATTGGTTTTATTGGATTTACTTACATGGTTGGATATTCAGTAATTTGGTTGGGATTAGTTTCAACAATTGGTCAACTACTTGCTTGGATTTGGTTATACAAATTTATACAAGAAGAGGGGCAAGAGAGAGGGATACGATCTCTGTCATCTCTAGTTGCTGAGAAGGCTGGCGCCCCTGAAGCAAAACTAGCTGCTGTTCTTTCTGTTCTTTTCCTAAGTATCTACGCTGCTGCACAACTTACCTCTGGAGGTAAAGCCCTATTTGTCATGATGGAATTACCTGTGATAATTGGTATTTTAATTGGCTTTGTTTTGGTAGTTGCTTACTGTTATGCTGGGGGAATTAGAGCATCTATTTGGACCGATGCTGTTCAATCATGTGTAATGGTAATCGGTTCGACAATATTGTGTTGGATTGCTATACAAGAAGTCGGTGGATTCAGTGGCCTAAATGCTGGACTAGAAGCACAGAGTGCCACTTTGACTAGTTTTATGCCAACTGATTTAAGATTTGGAGTTTCAATGTGGATTTTTGCATTCTTCTTAGGTGGTTTAGGTGTTGCTGGACAACCACAAGTTGTATCTAGAGTTATGACATTGGGATCTGATAGTGATAGAAAACAAGCAATGGTTTGGTTCTTCGTTTGGCAAACACCATTCATCGTATTGATGTTGCTTATTGGTTGGGCAAGCCGTGTATTATTCACAGATCCAGGATTTGATGCAGAATTTGGGCTACCCATGATGGCGATGGAAACAATGCCTGCGATTGGAGTTGGAATGATTCTTGCATCGATCTTTGCTGCAACCATGTCAACAGCAGATAGTCAAGTTCTAGCATGTACTGCTGCGATTACAGACGACATAAAACCAGAATGGAGGGAGGATCACAAAACTACCAAGAAAGTTACACTAGTAGTTGCAGCATTCGCCACTTTAATTTCAATTGCTGGACTTTACATTCCAGGTGGTGATTCTGTATTCATGCTCGTTGTGCTTGCTGTATATGGCTTGGGTGGAATCTTCATACCTTTGTTAGTGATACGCTGGATGGGATATAAACCGGACTCAACACATTCTCTAGTCATGATGACTACTGCATTTTGTGCTGTAATCATTTGGAGTTTTCTTGGATTGGGAGGGGCAGATGGTATCTTCCCATCAGTCCCAGGTATTGGATCGGCATTCATTGCTCACTTTGCCCTTTGTTACTTCCGAGATGAATCTGATTCGGCATTCCTTGGAAGATTTGAAATTCCAAAGCCTATGCTAAATCAAGGACTTGTAGCAATTTTAGTTATATTTTTGATTTCTGAAGTTGGTTATTATTTAGCCTCTCCAAATTCTTCAGATTCAAAGGGCAGTGTTGGTGAATGGAATATAATTTCAGAATTTTCTAACCATACTCTAGATGAAGATTTAGTATATATCGAGGATGATAAAACGTTAACTCTTACTCTTCATACAGATTCGGTTAACTCATTACAAAATGGAAATAATGTTGTTGCAGTAAGTGTATTACTCACTTATTCAGAAGATGAAACTAGTTCGGGATTAGGGTGTGCCATACCTGGTGCAACTCAACCCGACCCAGATACAGTCACTGGAACTGTTGTACACAACGAATACAACCAAACAGGTAGTGGGCAAAATGATGGTCAAGTTGTAAATTCACACGAAATATTAGTTGAATGGTACAACTCATCTTTGGTTGAAAAGGGAAATTGGAGTGGATACAAATCTGAAATTCATGATGAATTAAATTCAGATGGTGCTGGTTTAGGAGCATATTCTATTGAAATTGCAGTTGATGTTCAAACGGGTGGAGGTGCTGGTTGCCAACACACAGATGATGGTGAAGAAGTTGAATATTTGGTACAATTAATTGTATTAGATTACACAATTGAAGAAGCCTAGTAAATTCAATTACCAACTAGTTGTTCTAATTTTATCTCATCTAATTTTTCCCAACTAAAACTCCCATCATCACCTGGTTCTCTTCCAAAATGACCACCTGCTGCAGTCTGTGAATAGATCGGCTTAAGCAAATCTAACTCAGAAATTATTGCGGCTGGTCTGAAATCAAATAGTGCTGAAACTCTTCTAGAAATCTCTTCATCATCTATACTCCCTGTTCCAAACGTTTCAACTCTAATACTAACAGGATCTGCAACACCAATTGCATATGCGACTTGGATTTCGCAACGAGAAGCCAAGCCACTTGCAACTACGTGTTTTGCAGCCCACCTTGATGCATATGCAGCTGAGCGGTCTACTTTACTTGGGTCTTTGCCGCTGAAAGCTCCACCACCATGTCTACCCATTCCTCCGTAAGTATCTACTATGATTTTTCTTCCAGTTAGTCCTGCATCTGCATGAGGGCCTCCCATAACAAATCTACCTGTCCCATTAACAATAATTTTTACATCATCAGTCAATAATTCTGATGGAATCACACTACGAATTATCTTTTCTTCAATTTCGTTAGTAATAAAATTCCTCTCTGCATCCATATCTCCATCAAACATTTCTTCAGCAATAGGATCATGTTGTATAGCAATTACTACTGTATCAATATTCTGAGGGTTTTCCAAATCATCGTAATTTACAGTTACCTGACTTTTTGCATCTGGCCTTGCCCAACTTAGTGTACCATCTAATCCAGCCTTACTAATTGCCAATGTTAATTTCTGAGATAGAAGAGCCGGTAGTGGCATATAAGTGCCTTTCAAAGATTCATATTTTTCTGATTCATTAGTTGCATATCCGAACATTAATCCTTGATCTCCAGCACCTTGTGCACTAAAGGCACCCTCGCCTTCAGTAACGCCTTGGGATATCTCTGCAGATTGCTGACTTATGAGAACTTGAACTTTACAATTTTGTAAATCGTTAGCATCCATACCCAATGCATGATTGTTGTAACCAATCTTAAGTGCTGTTTCTCTAGCAACTTTTTCATAATCAACTACTGAGCCTTCAGGTAATGTTATTTCTCCACCTATCACAATATTACTACTATCATCTAATCCTTTAACCATAGTTTCTACCGCTACTCTTGCTCTAGGATTAACAGATAAGCATGCATCTAATATTGCATCAGAAATACTATCGCACAACTTATCAGGATGACCTGCTGCAACTGATTCTGAAGTAAACAAAAACCCCATAGTACCTCGCCGACTTGAGCATATAATTTCAACTGATTGGTTATCAATACATTTGAAAATCAGTCCCCTAGATATAATAAATACAATACAATCGGCAAATCATGGATGAGGGTGTTGATTACAAGGTTGCTGATTTATCATTGGCAGATTTTGGACGAAAAGAGATTGACATCGCTGAAAATGAGATGCCTGGTCTAATGTCTGTAAGAGAAAAATATTCACAAGAAAAACCCCTTTTAGGTGTAAGAATTACAGGTTCATTACATATGACAATCCAAACCGCGGTATTGATTGAAACATTGGTAGATTTAGGGGCATCTGTCAGATGGGCAAGTTGTAATATTTATTCCACACAAGATCATGCTGCTGCTGCAATTGCAACACAAGGGATACCTGTGTTTGCTTGGAAAGATGAGACTTTAGAAGAATATTGGGATTGTACATTTGATGCCATCAATCATGGAGGTAAAGGCCCTCAATTGATTGTTGATGATGGTGGAGATGCAACACTTCTAATTCACAAAGGGTATCAATTAGAACAAGGAAGCAATTGGGTCAATGAACCAACAGACAATCATGAAGAGAAATGTATCAAGAATCTATTAAAGAAAGTTCACTCTGATTCTCCAAATTACTGGACCAATGTTGTTGCAGAATGTAAAGGGGTTTCTGAAGAAACAACTACTGGTGTTCATCGCCTCTACCAATGGGTCAAAGACAATTCCTTACTATTTCCTGCAATAAATGTAAACGATTCTGTTACCAAATCAAAATTTGATAATTTGTACGGGTGTAGAGAATCGTTACTCGATGGAATAAAACGTGCTACAGATGTTATGATCGCAGGAAAAACAGGTGTGGTGTGTGGATATGGTGACGTAGGGAAAGGTTCTGCACAAGCACTGAAATCGATGGGTGCGAAAGTGGTAGTTACTGAAATTGACCCTATTTGTGCATTACAAGCAGCAATGGAAGGTTTTGAAGTTAAAACCGTTGAAGACACTCTAGGTACTGCTGACATCTATGTTACTGCAACAGGAAACAAGGATATTATTAGACTAGAACACATGGAAAAAATGAAAGATCAAGCTATTGTGTGTAACATTGGACATTTTGATAATG
>CAYSJV010000094.1:0-5988 GCA_964431435.1 uncultured Candidatus Poseidoniales archaeon | reverse complement strand
AATCATTGTTGTGTTTGAAGGATACTGGAATAGAACTTATTCTAGTAGGTTCAATTAGTCACGATGATAGAATGATGTTAGCAGATGCATCTAAAACAAATAATGTTCCTTTGAAGATATTATCAGATACTAGTGATGAAGAAATTGGTGAATTGATTGCTAATGCTACTGCGGTAATTAGTCATGCTCACGGTGAGCCATTCGGACTTACTCCTCTTGAAGCAATGGCATGCGGGACTCCCGCATTATGTGTAAATGATGGAGGATTTAGAGATACAATTGTTGATGATGTAAATGGTAGACTTCTGCCTCGAGATGATAATGATGCTTGGAAAGAAGCACTAACCCAATCTCAGTTGCCAGAGAATAGAAAGCGCTGGACTGAGGCGGGACAGAAGCGAATACAAACAATGTTTACTTTTGAGATACAAGCAAAGGCATTACTCAATCTTCTTGAAGAATGCAAAATTAGTTTTAATTCTTAAGAGCAAGAATTCATGATGTGTTAAATGAATCAACTTCTGACCATGTGTCACCACTAGCACCTTCTCCCAAAACTCGCCAATAGTATGTCTGGGCAGACATCAAACTATCAACAGAATAACTATCAAATCCTACACTTGCTTGACCAATGCTTACGCACGAACCCCACGCGGATTTTACAGTACCACCATCAATTAATCCCCAACATACAGTCAAATTAACATCTGTACCATTGTCGTATGTTTCCCATTCTAGATCAGATGTAGATGAGGTTACATTGGCAGCATTAAGACCTCTAAGTATCGGCTCATAATCAAAGACCCAAGCGCGCAAAGGATCTGTATTCCAAACAGGTAAATGGCTAACAGAGGTATACGTTTCATTATTTATTGGCAATCCCCATGCACGGAAAAATGGAACAAGATTCATTCCAGTTTCATTTGAAATTCTTGCTGCCCAAGAATTGTATTCTTGCGCATCAGTTGATGGTTGCGATAGTGATGAATTATAGTAGTGGGAAAAAGTTTCAGTGTATATATCCCAACCAAATTCTTCTTGGATCATAATGTGAGTTTCAAGAGCAGTCCACACACTCCATTGCGATAGTTGTGCACTTGAATTGAAGTAACTCTCTGTACGAGATTGACGATTTGCATCACTCATTGAACCATGTCCTGCACCAAGATCAATTCCAACTAATTCAGTCATTATGTAAGCAGAAAATAGATTGCAGGTAGTTTCAGTATTTCCTGGTAATGTTGAAGCCATCCATTGGTGATTATGACCCAATTCATGAAACATCCCCCAATCTCCTTGTGTAGCCATGTAGTCTTTATCAACAACATTTGGCACACTTGCTAAATGAGCCATAAACGGATAACCAGAATGCATCCACCCTGCGCTTATTTGAACATCAAACACAGCCCTTTCTACACGAGTCCAGGGCAGATAACCACTGAGATCGTGCTGCATTTGTAATGCTGTATCCCACCAATCTAGAAGTTCCACTGGATTGTCAAGGTTCCTAATAGATGATGAAGGCACAGTTAAAATGAATTGTTCACCTTGAAGCTCTGCCCATGGTGCAGGATAATTTCGAACTGTGTTATTCCATTCTACCTCTGATGTGACACCATGGATATATCGGGGTGCATTAACTCCATTTTCAATGGTTATATCAATAGATCCAAATGTAGAATCTGGTGGAAATGTGATATATATTAATCCTCCAAATGTGTTGCCAACTTGCATTGTCATTGAATCAATTCCCCAGATACGTGTGATTTTTGGATGACGGTCAAGGGTATCTTTTCCCCACAAAGAATCACTATGACTCCCAATTTGAATCCTTACATTTTGATCGACAATAGTGTTTGGAACTGTTACATTTACCATTTCACCAGGTGCAGCATACAACCCTGTACTCATCATACCATGACTACGAGCTCCAGCATATCCAAAACCACTAGGCAAGCCAATGTAATTTCCATTAACAGTAATATTTTTTGTTACTCGCGATGCAGATGTGGGTACTGAACCAGGGAAATCAGCAGAACTTGGATGAACATCTAACTCATTTGCTGGCAACCGTAGATAGAGTCCTTCTTGTATTGCAAGAAGCACATTATATGTAGGATCTGCATTCATGTCATATTCATTATCATCTGCAATCTCTATCCATCCTGTTGTGTTTACCATCGTTCGCAATGGATGCCAAAAATCATTGAAATCTAAAGTGAGCATTGCAGTAGAACGTGAAATTGTTTTTTCAACAATTTCTGCATCAGAAGTAGGAATTAATGGTCCTGTTGTAAAATGATTTTCTAAGGCTACAATCGCTGGAATTGTGCGCTGTAAACGATTAGGAGGTGCATTATCTACTGTAATTTGTGCAGAACCTGAATGTGTGGACACAAATAGACCAGTAGTTGGAGCAATTTTGTTACCTGGATAATTATGTGCCACATCACTATTTGAATATGACCAATACCAAGAATGCCCGCCAAGGATAACTCCCCCTCCCTCAATTAGAAATTGTTCGATATTGGTATTTTGAGCATCTGTCCACCCATTCCAAAATTCTCCTACAAAGCAATCTAAACCAGATAGTTGATCAGGGGTAATAGAGGTTTGAACTACAAATCCCTCTGCAATCAATTCATCTTCAAAATGGTTAAAGTCACTCCACAAACCAATTTCTCCAATTCCTCCACAAGCCCATTTCATGGCATTTAGTGAGAGTTTCATTTCATCGCCACTACTTTTGGCAACAAATGACTCATGGCCATAACCAACAATTTTTCCTTTACCTACATGACCTGCAGATGCAATTGGGCGGTCATCCCAATCTATGAGGACTGGGAAGGACCAATGGCTAAATGGTAGGATGAGTGATGGCCAAGAACCACCATAATCTACAGATGATACACCTGAAGTAATCTCTAACCAATCTGCTTCTAAATCATGAATTGTTATAGTTAGATTTACTTGTAAAGTACCACCTGAGTTATTTGCAAAAATAGTATAATTTGTTTGTGGTGAACGGATATGGGGAGTTCCAGTAATGGTTCCATCCGTTGCAAGTGTAAGACCTAATGGTAAAGATGGGATACTTTCCCAAGTATCTACATAATATCCATCATTAGTTACATTAATCTGTACGTTTGAATAATTTGATTCAAATATAAATTCAGTATTACCATATGTTACATTACTTGGAGTAATATCTATTGATGATATTATTAGGTGACAGGTGCCAGTACCACCTGAATTATTTGCAAAAATAGTATAATTTGCAGGTTCAGTTTCTTCAATCGAAATTCCAAAAATAGCACCATTACTTGCGTTGAAAACTAATCCATCTGGAAGAGATGGCTCAATACCCCATTCAAGGGCACTTCCACCATTGTGTGTTGGTTCTAGATTAACAATATCTACATCTTTAACAAAAACATATTCGTTACTTCCATATGTGATATAAGAAATAATTTCATCATTGACAATTATAGTGAGATTAGTACTTGACAAACCTCCTGTATTACTAGCAATAATAGTATAATTTGCTTCAGGAGTTATTTCCGATGGGGTGCCACTGATACTACAATTTGTTGAAAGAAATAACCCCACTGGCAATTCTGGAGTGCTTACACAGGCAGTTATCACTCCCTCGAAACTATTTGCAATTAAGGGATCTATTTCGTTGTCTTTGGTGAATATATGCGTGTACCAAGATGCGCCATTTTCATACCACAAAGCAGGAACAATATCGATAATTGAAATATCTATTTCAAAATCCACAGAACCTCCTGAATTGATTGCAGTAACAATATGAGTGGAATTCCCTAGAGATGTAGCAGAACCACCAATTATTCCATCATTATCAATACTAAGACCGTCTGGAAGATTTGGCACAACTAGCCATTGTTGTACATTTGTATTGTCACCAATGGGACTTGGGCCGTAAGAAAATGTGGATAGTACAAATGTGAATTTATTTGTTGGATATGCAAAAGCAGGAGCATAATCAAGAACCTCAAAACTCAGGTTCGTGGTGGTTACACCTGCTGAATTGGATGCTACAATAGTATGATTACTCACATCATAAGATTCAGAAGGAGATTTTGTGATGATTCCTGATTTTGAATCTAGGCTGAGGTATGGAGGTAGGTTTGGAATGGAAGTCCAAGTATCTGGGCCATCACCTGTGAAAGAGGGGGTTAAAATTTCTGAATCACCAATCGTCCATACATATGATTCAGAGCCATATGTGAGATTTTGAGGAGAAAGCATTACTTGACAAGTAGAGTTTCTCCACACTTCTAATGATGTACAATCGGTGGGGCTAGGAACGTGTACTTCTTCAGCAATGCAATTACCTTCTACTAGTTCTTCACCTTCTGAACATTCAACAACTTGATTTTGTTCAGTATCGGTTGTAATGTAATTAGTTACAGTAACATATGAACCAGTAATAATGACTAATGATAGCAATAATGTAAGAGCCAACTTAGAGTTCGACCCTTCTCGCATATTATTACCTCTATTTTTTGTCTTTTTTGTTAAAGAATTTATTTTTCATTTCGTCCACTTTCTTTTCAGCATTTTTCTTTGCTTGATTAACAACATATTCAGTAGCCTTAGCCTTAGCTTGATTTTTTGCAGCTTCAGCAGCACCAGACACTGCTTTTCCAGCACTTTTTGTGACTTTACCAAATATGCCCTTTTTCTTCGGCTTTTCCTCTGTCATGAGTCATAATGATACAATCTTGTAATTAATCCCGTTGGTTCAATGATTATTTTGCTCCGTTGGGTTGATGAGCCTTGAGTTTTTGGGACAGTATGTGCAGCCAATAGAGAAGGTAGCAATTGTGGGCGCTGGAAGGATGGGCAATGGAATTGCCCAGAAATCTGCTCAGGAATGTTTTGATGTACAATTAGTGGACAAAGACAAAGATGGACTTGCATTTGGTCAAAGCACTATCGTGGAGCAACTAACTGAAGCAGTGGAACGCAAAATCTACTCCCCAGAACAGGTAGAAGAAATAATTTCAAGAATTGAATTTACGGTGGGTGCAAGAAATGTTGATGTATCTTCGGATGTTGTAATAGAAGCTGTTTTCGAAGATATTGAAATCAAAGGTAGTGTATTTAGACAACTTGATGAAACATGTGCTGAACATACCATTATTGCAACAAACACATCTTCATTATCTGTGAATTCTTTAGCAAAGAATACGACTCGACCAGATCGTTTTGTTGGTTTACATTTCTTTTTTCATCCTGCAAAAAATAGATTGGTTGAAGTTATTCCCGGGGATGAAACTAGCCATGGTACATTGTCTAAGGTTGTTAGATTTTGTAAACAACTTGGAAAGACAGTAATTGTATGCAAAGACAGACCAGGCTTTGTAGTAAACCGTTTCTTTGTACCTTGGTTAATTGAAGCTGCAAAATTACTAGAAGAAGATTTAGGGACAACTGCTCAAATTGATGCTATTGCAAGAGAAGCATTCAATATTGGATTGGGGCCCTTTGCATTGATGAACTTAACAGGTCCAGCTATTGCAATGAAATCAGCAGATTCACTGAGTGAATCTTTAGGAGTGAAACGTTTTACACCCCCAAATAACCTTAGAGAAATAGTTAGTAATGGAACAAACTGGGAAATATCTGAAGACGAAGAAGTTGATGATTACAATGCACAATTGATTCGTGACAGATTATTTGGTGTTGTGTTTAGTATAGCATCACAAATCGTAGAGGAGGAAGTTTGTTCTCTGGAAGATGTAGATAGAGGTGCAAAAGTTGGTTTGAGATGGATTGAAGGTCCATTTGAATTGATGAATAAAGTAGGCCTCGATGAGGCATGGAGGATGGCTTCTAGTTATGCCTCTCTTTGTGGTTCAGATTACAAATTGCCAAAATTCTTTGAAGAGAGGGCAGAGTCTCAGGAAGAATTCGAATTCAGATATGTAGATGTAGAGATGGACGGTAGTATTGCTAGAG
>CAYSJV010000093.1:0-6058 GCA_964431435.1 uncultured Candidatus Poseidoniales archaeon | reverse complement strand
AAACAACATCACAACTTCCATCCAAAACCAACATTAATTCCAAAGTAGGATTCTCCAAATCTACAGACCAACCATTCTTCACAAAGACATAACCCAACTCTCCGGCAATTGTACTTGATTCAATGGAATCAATACCGCCATCTATACTTGTCCACCTTACTGCAACTGTACCTTTTTCGAGTAAAGATAAATTTGCGGTAATCCAATTAGAGAGGTGTTCTATCAGATTTAGATGTAATCCCCCTTCAACTTCACTATTTATTTGAGCCATATTTATCCACCCTGACGGGCTCAGTAACTCATCTAAAGTTGCTGAACGAGAGAGTTTAGAAATCAATGATGATTCTAAATCAAAATTATTTGCATCGATTGAAATTATTCTTTCAGAATCATCTATTCTATCAACCAAAAAAGGTTGCACTAATTCCTTAATTTCGGCCCTAAAAAGTTCTGGGTGCCACCCACTACCAATCACTATACTTGACATTCCTATTACCAAGTGGTAATGTGGCTATTTCATTAACACTCGGTTATTGTTGAGACAAATTGTCCAATAAAGGATATTATCGTTAATGGGCGAATCCTATAACCTTCTGTCAAATCCCATTCATGATGTCGGACAAGAGTGCTCGCAAATCTCCGTCAACTCGAGTATTTATTGCAATGCTCACAATATCTATAATATCACTTAGCACACTTTCATCAACTACCCTTGGTGAAGAACAACATTATCCACAACAAACAGAATCACAACCAGATAGAATCTTGAGTCACAATAGGCCTACTTTGTTTATGTACGGCATACAAGACAATCAACAAACTCATGATCAATGGGTACTTTGGAATCATGCTGCGCTAACGGATCCAGAATCTGATGATAATTTATTTGAGCAAGGATTTAATGGACTTGGGAATCCAAATAATGGGGGAGGGGCACGAGAGTTTACTTTCAAAGCATGTGTCGAAAATTCATGTAATCCTGGAAACGATACCATATTATTAGATGACAATAAAAGCATAGAAGGTTTCTTCACATTAGAAATTTTTTGCCAAAATGATGCTGGTTGTAGAAGGGATGTTTCTATAACAATAGGTGATGCGAATAAAGGAGCAGATTTACAAACAATATTTATTGAAGGCCCTGATGAAATAGGTGGTGACACATATTCATTTGTTTTCGATCAAGTTAAACTTGAAGAAATTAAACCCGGCGATATATTTGACTTCAGAATTTCTTTTACGAAATCTAGTGGCCAATTAGATTACTATGATTTGGGGTTGGGAAGAGAATATTTTGAGATAACTTTTCCAACATTGCCTCCAGAAGTTTCCGAAGTTAATGTAGAACTGGATGAATTTGGTAAATGGAAATCCCCATATTCAAATTCTGAACTAGGATTTGTTTCTCAAAGTGTCACCACCACTACTGTTATTGCACCACTTATATGGGGGTTTTTGTGTCTTACAATACTAATTTGTGGATTGATATTTCTACCTCCCATACCTTTCAAACCAATCTTTGTTCCAACCATCTCAATAATGCTATTATTATCAATGTGTGTTGCTCCATTAATTTCATGGCTTGATGTTGCTGAACATAGAGGAGATGCATCTCCAAATTTGTATACTGTTGATGAATTAGCAGGGCTGTATCCTCAAGATGGATCATTTCTAGGAGATTTGAAGGCGGATGACCAATTTGAAGTATGGATTGAATATTCTCAGTTATACAGGAAAAAAGTAGAAGTTAAGGGTGAAGAGAAGATGGTATATGGATTAGGCATGGAGAAATACAATAATGCTTTAGCAGATACTGAAAGTACCTCTCAAAAAGGAAGAGAATTTGTACAATTATATTTTTCTTTGCTTGAATTTGATGCTTCTGAAGGATCGGGAGTATTAATTCGAGTACAATTAGTAGAAGATACGCAAAGCGATAAAATTGTACCACATTGGGCCCTCTCATCCAAATACTCACATCACAATGTATCAGTAGGTACTGCTCAATATCGCTGGATGATACCAACTGGAGAATATCCTGCAGATGGGTGTGATACTACTAATCAAAATGCCACTGAAAAAGAAGAACATAGCCTATTGAATGAAGAATGTATGACCACGATTGTAATGGGTCAACAGTTATCATGGAGATTTATTCCAATCTATCTCACTCCTCTAGCATTTGGGTTGGTCGGATATGGTGTTTGGATTTATCGCAAAGATTTGGAAAGTGGGGGCATGTGGAATGAGGATTTTGAATATGAATTATAGGGTGTGTTCAACCAATGGGATGTAATCTAAGAGACTTGGCCAAATCACATCCAATATCAATGAATGAGTTGGCTGGTAAAAAAGTTGGAATCGATGCTTTTCTAGTTGCTTTTCAATTTCTAGCAACAATTAGAGATTTAGGACCAGTAGGGGATGGGGGTCCATTAAAGGATGAAAAAGGAAGGCCAGTATCACATTTGATGGGGTTCCTTGATAGAACAACGTTACTAATTGAAGCCGGTGTAGAACCAATATACATTTTTGATGGAGAACATCCTGAATTGAAAAGGGACACGATTAATGACCGTTCATCTCGTAGAAAAGAAGCTGAAGAAAAATGGAAAGTCGCATTGGCAGATGGTGATTACAAAACAGCTCAGAAATACGCTCAACAGAGTCTGAAATTTACACCAGAAATGCAATCAGAAACTAAAGAAATGCTCGATTTGTTAGGAGTAACATGGATTGATGCCGCTGCTGAAGGTGAAGGGCAAGCCGCTGTAATGGCTGCTAACGGAGAATTAGATGTTGTGGCCACTCAAGATTGGGATGCAATACTGTATGGCACCCCTGTTTTGGTTAGAAATTTGATGTCGGCTGGAAGCAAGAGATATGGTAGAACTATTCAAGCGGAAATGATATTGCTTTCTGAATTTCTTTCTGAAAATGAAATTACTAGAGAACAATTGATTGATATGGCTATCATGATTGGTACTGACTTCCACCCGGGAATAAGAGGTATAGGTCCAAAAACTGCTCTCAAATTGATTAAAAAATTTGAAAATATTGAGGAAATAGCAAAGGAAAAAGATTTCGAGATTCCTGAAAGATTAGATGAAATAAGAAATATTTTCATGAACCATCCTGCCGCAAAAATAGAATCAATAAAATCTGGTGTTGTGGATGAAAGTGGACTTCAAGAATTTTTGGTTAAAGAACGAGGTTTTAGTGAAAGACGCTTTGAACGAAACTTGAATCGTATGCAGCATCGAGTAAGAAAAAAGGGACAAACAAGTTTGGAAGAGTTTTTCTAACCCTATAATAGCAATTAATGAAGAATTTTTACAGCGAACTTCATTTGTCTAGATATGTTGGGCTAATTATGGATGCCAAGAGAGATGAGAGCACAAGTATGCTATCTAATCTAACTCATTTGGTAAATAATAAACGATTTTGGATTATGATGTTATGCACTGGAATCTTGATGCGTATTACAGCAATGTTTAGCAGTGGTATCGGACTAGATGCAAACATACATGCAACTTACACAACTATGTGGATTGAAACTGGTGAGGGTGCATTTCAATGGGGTGCATTAAGAAATCTAGAACAACCAATGGCCAATAACCCAGATACAATTGTAGAACCTATTGGATTGAATTTTATAGTGTGGCACATATGGATTGGGTTCTGGTTTTGGATATTTGGGCGTAGTTATTTCACCTTACATTTGGCATCTTTTTCTATGAGTTGTATGGTATTATTTGGTATTTGGATTATTACAAAAAAAGTATTTGAAGAGGACTCTGCATTCAAAATTACTGCACTTACTGCAATATCTCCTGGTTTAATTCAAGCTTCTGGAAAATTCTATCAGGAGGAGGCGCTTTTATTGATAGTAGGAGCGATTGCTGCAGTAATCATATTGGGTTTGAGACAAAATGAAATTGGGAAAAATCCTACGTGGTGGATTGTTGGCATACCGATCATATTGATTTTTGCCCTTACAAAAGGTGTCCAAATATATTTGGCATTTTCACCACTTATAATTTATACTATATTCATATTATTTAGAAAAAGAATTTCAATTGATACTTTAGTAGAAAAACAAAAAGTGGTAATCCCTATTTCATTATTAATTGGGATATTAATCATCCCATTAATTCATACTATCATAGGGGGTGCTACAATGGCATATGCCCTTTCACATCTGTCTCACTTTATTCTTGCTGGAATTATTGCCTTTGTATGTCTAATTATTTGGTTCGGAATTGGAATGGTAGTTTGGCCATTTATACCAAGTTGGTTTAACAGGATAAGAAGATGTGAATTAGGGGATAGTTCAGTATTGTTATCAATGCTTGTTATGTTTGGATTTGGTGCGATTTGGGTGTATGTGGCTGCACTATGGACCTATGAGGCAAGTTTAGCAAATATGTCTATTTTTGAGATTGCTTGGGAATTAAGAAATAATGGTAGACACGCAATGTTGTTATTCATACCGTTTCATTATTGTTTATTGATCGCTGGAACAAAAGAGAATGAGGAGGGGGTTGTAAATCTAAAAAATGTAGGTAAAAAGAGTCTTGCAATTTCGTTAGGCATACTTGCAATTACTCCATTCATAATTTATGCAGGTATAATCGGTACTGATTCCAGCCCCGAATCTGCAGCAATTAAACTAGGAGAATTAGTAAACGACAATGATGAGTTTCTTCTAGTGACTGAACCTTATATTGGTTCTCACCAACTCTATCAATTAAGATTAGGTGTGGATCCAGATTATGATAAAGAAATTGTTGGACACTGGAGAAGCGACGAAAGTGGATGGATTGATGAACTTACCATTGGTGAAAGAATTAACCATAGAGGTAATCTAAGTCATCTCAGTTTTCTAATAATTTCCCCTGATGCAAATTTCGATGAAAACAACCTTCCTTCAGTGTGGTTAGACAATACTACAACCTATATCATTGAAGGTTATATTATCATTCAAAAATTATAATTTTTCATTCGGTTATATCTTTGATATATGACTCAATATTCAACTCTTTTTTGGCTTTAACATATTCAGTTTCATCTAATTTTCCTTGTCTTACCAAACTAGATAGAGTGGTTAAAACAATATGTTCTGCGTCAATCTCGAAAAATCTACGTAAATTTTCTCTAGTATCTGAACGGCCAAATCCATCAGTACCCAATACATGATATTCGGATTTCATCCACCTTGCAACCATCTCCGGTACTGCTCTAATATAATCAGATACAGCAATAGTTGTAGGAATTTCATCAGATAGCATTCTAGAAACCCAGGGTTCTTTTTGAGATTCATGAGGGTTTAACCTGTTATATTTTTCACATTCAAGGGCCTCTTTTCTTAGTTCTCCATAAGAAGTTACACTCCAGATATCAACTCCGACTTGATATTTGGACTCAAGTATATCTACTGCTCTAATTACTTCCATCATTATTGATCCACTTCCTAATATCCTAACTCTATTTTCAAATTCTTTTTGAGAAGATCTAAGTAGATACATTCCTTTGCAAATATCTTCTTCAACACCATGTGGTTTCGGTGGTTGTGGATAATTTTGATTATACAACATTATGTAAAATATTTCATCTTTGTTTTTTGACCACATTTGTTCAATGCCATGTTTGATAATAACGGATAATTCGTAGGCAAATGCAGGATCCCAAGCACGCACACTTGGTACAGTACTTGCCATTAACAAACTATGTCCATCTTGATGTTGTAATCCTTCGCCATTCAAAGTTGTCCGACCAGCTGTTGCACCCATCAAAAACCCTCTAACTCGTGAATCTGCTGCGGACCAAATCAAATCATGAACTCTTTGAAAGCCAAACATTGAATAAAATATGTAAAACGGTAGTGTTGGAGATAATTGAGTACAATATGACATTCCTGATGCAATAAAGGAAGATATTGCTCCTGCTTCAGTAATACCTTCTTCTAATATTTGACCATCCTTTTCTTCTTTGTATTTCATCAACATGCTATGATCAACGGGGGTGTAATTTTGACCATGTGGTGCATAAATTCCAA
>CAYSJV010000092.1:0-6122 GCA_964431435.1 uncultured Candidatus Poseidoniales archaeon | reverse complement strand
CCTACCGCAAATAATGCAACATCTACAAACATATGTGAGATATATGGGACCCAGATACTACGATACCTTAGGTAAAGCCAAGACCAAATCCCACCTCCCACAAAAATACCAATTGAGGCCAATATATTGATCCAAACTGGAAACATAAATGACATCGCAACAGTATGATGTAATGTGAATGCTAAGGCTGAAAACACAACTGCAATATTCCCTGATTTTATTTTCTCAAATTGTTCAAATATAAACCACCTGAACACATATTCCTCTAAGACTGAATTCATAAGAATCCAATATGCTGCAACTCCAAAATAGATTAGTGGATCTGTCAATCCTGTACTTGAAAAAGTATCTTTTATCTGTGAATAGTCTAGATAATCTCTACCAATTATCAACCATGCAAGAAAAAGTACCAATGACATACCCAACCCAGATAATATTCCAAATTTCATTCCTTCCTTATCTGGAATTGAGAATTTTGGTCTATCACCATCTATTTTGAAACACCACCACAGAGGTATTGAAATCATCAGAATTTTTGACAAAAACCAAACCACATTCCCAATATTACCTTGTGCAACATTCATTGAGAAAATTACTGAGATAGTAGGTATAGGGATAATCATAAGCAATGCAACAATAGCGTTCCTTTTTTTTGTAACAGTTTGTCCCATTAATTGTGTCAACCTACTCATTCTATTTATGGTTAAACAATATATTTCTGGAGTTAAGGGGATTGGTTAATAATGAAGATTCCAACGGCGAATAAAAGTATGTTACACAATCACTGTGTAATGTGAAAACTTAGAATATGCATGGGGTGAAAAATTGTCTACCATAAAAAAACCTCAAAAATTGACTAGAAGTCAGATTATTGTAATCAGGCAACTATCAAATGAAATGCTAAGATGGGTCGTAGTAGGGGCATTTAATGTTGCAGTGTTTTGGTCTACTTATGGAATTCTATACACTATGAAATTATTTAATTCATATAATGAAGTATATTCGTGGGCTATAGCATTCATAATAGGAAGTGTTGTTGCACACTATACTCATCGTAAGATTACCTTTAGATCAGATGCGAAATATTTGCCCAGTTTTTGGCGGGCAATGATAGTGTATGCTACCTCATTCACACTTTCAACAACATCTGAGTATTTCCTTGTAGAAGAATTACTAATGAACCATCTCGTTGCTTTAGTAATAAATACAGCTGTATTTGGAGCAATGGGATTTTTTGGAATGCGTTTCTTTGCATTCAAAGTCCCAATGCTATCGAATCAAGAGGATGAATGATTCACAAATCTCAATACTTGCGCTACTCTCGCAACTGATATGGGCGTAGACTGGGAAGAAGGTTCCATACAACCAATTGACATTCCGATGGGAACGGAATTGAATTGTAAATCGTGGCAAGTAGAGGCAGCATATAGGATGCTGCACCACAACATACACCCTGATGTTGCCGAAATACCAGAGCAACTTGTAGTATATGGTGGAACTGGAAGATGTGCAAGAAGTTGGGAATCTTGGAAAGCAATAAGAGATTCACTACTTGATTTGGAAGATAATCAAACACTACTAATACAATCTGGGAAACCTGTTGGAATTATTCCATCTCACAAAGATGCTCCAAGAGTGTTAATTGCTAACTCAAATTTAGTTGGTAATTGGGCAACAAAAGACCACTTTGATGAATTAGAAAAAGAAGGATTAATGATGTATGGACAGATGACTGCTGGTTCATGGATATATATTGGGACTCAAGGGATATTACAAGGAACCTATGAGACCCTCGCTGCAGCAGCGAGAAAACACTTCAAAACATCCAATCTACAGGGTAGAATTCTACTCACAGCAGGTTGTGGTGGTATGGGAGGAGCCCAGCCACTTGCATGTACTATGCTTGGAGGGGTGTGTTTAGTAATTGATATTGATGAAAATAGACTAAAAAGTAGAATTGATACAAAATATTTAGACACTAAAACTGATTCACTAGATGAGGCAATCCAATTATGTAAAGAGGCTGTAGGTAAGTGTGAAGCTCTTTCGGTTGGACTAATAGGAAATGCAGAAGTATTGCTACCTGAAATTGTAAATTCTGGTTTTGTTCCTGATCTAGTAACTGATCAAACAAGTGCACATGACCCATTGGATGGGTATGTTCCTGCAAAATATGAAAATTTATCAAAAGAACAACGACATAATATCCGAGCAGAATATATTTCTGCTGCACAAGATGCAATGTCAAGACATGTAGAAGCAATGTGTAAATTGCAAGACAGGGGTTCAATCGTTTTTGATTATGGTAATAACATAAGAGAGCAAGCAGTATTAGGGGGCCTTAATAGAAAGAGGGCATATCAATTCCTAGGGTTTGTACCTGCATACATAAGGCCATTGTTTTGTGAAGGAAAAGGGCCATTTAGATGGGTAGCATTGTCAGGAGATCCTGCTGACATCTATCGAACTGATAAATTGGTAAAAGATATGTTTCCTGATGATATTGCCTTGTGTAACTGGATAGACAAAGCACAATCTGAAGTAAAGTTTCAAGGCTTACCAAGCAGAATTTGTTGGCTTGGCCTAGGGGAACGTGATAAATTAGGCATTGCCATCAACGAATTAGTCGCCAGTGGAGAGATTTCGGCACCAATTGCTATTGGACGTGACCACCTAGACTGTGGTAGTGTAGCATCACCATATCGTGAAACTGAAGGTATGTTAGATGGTACAGATGCAGTAGCTGATTGGCCGCTGCTAAATGGAATGGCAAACATTTGTGGTGGGGCGACTTGGGTAAGCATGCATCATGGAGGAGGGGTTGGTATCGGTTATTCTCAACACTCGGGGATGGTTATAGTAGCTGATGGAAGCGATGAGGCAAAGTCAAGGCTGAAAAGGGTCCTAACTATCGATCCATTAACAGGAGTATACAGACATCTTGATTCAGGATATACTGATGCACTAGAAACTGCAAACAAGATGGGAGTATCTACGCCCATCCCGTTTAAAGGTAATCGGTGAAGAATATTCAAACAGCATTATATTCTGAGGCCTTTTCGAGTTATGTATGGTGTTAGAACTTGATGGAACAAATCTTACAATAGAAGGATTAGTAAAGATTGCACGTAACACTGAAAAAGTGGATGTCAGCGAAGATGCTTGGGGTCGAATAAAAGTTTCACGAGATATGATTCAAAGAAAAATTGATGCACACGAAGTAATGTATGGTGTAACCACTGGGATTGGGGAATTCAGTGAAGTTGTATTAACACCAGAGCAAACTAAAAACTTCCAAAAATTCCTGGTTTATTCACACGCTGCTGGGATAGGCGGCCCCATGAGTGAAGATGTTGTAAGAGGTGGTATGTGTGGTCGAATCAATGTTCATTGCAGGGGTTATTCTGGCGGTAGATCTGAAATCACTCAACAACTAATTGATGTATTAAATTCAGGAATCACACCTGTAGTTGCTGAAAAGGGATCTGTTGGTGCCTGTGGTGATTTATCTCCTATGAGTCAAATGGCTATGTGTCTCATGGGTGAAGGTGTTGCATATTACAAGGGTGAAAGGAGGGCTGCAAGCAAAGCATTAGAGTTAGCAAATATCAAACCTATTATTTTGGCTGCCAGAGATGGATTGGCTCTTATCAACGGCAGTAATATGCTCACTGCGATGGCTGCATTAACAATCAGTGATGCTAGAAACTGGGTTAAATTACACGATATAGCAGCAGCTATGACTCTGGAGGCGTTAAATGCAAATATGACTCCTTATGACCCTAAATTACATGAGTTGAGAGGATTTCAGGGTTCACAAAAAACCGCAAAAAATCTTAGAAAATTAACAGAAAATTCCGAAATCATGTCACAAACTGGGAAGAAGGTGCAAGATGCGTATTCCTTGCGTTCAACACCACAAGTTGCTGGTTCTCTAAGGGATGCAATGGATTTTGCGGCGAAGCAAATAGAAATTGAATTAAATGGTGTAGGAGATAATCCTGTATTTTTGCATGAAGAGGACCGAGTAATTACTGGTGCAAATTTCCAAGGAAGTCCAGTTGCACTACCTATGGAGATGGTTGGAACGGGTTTATCCATGGTTGCCGTACTCTCTGAAAGAAGATTGAATCGCTTAACCAACCCTGCATTGTCTGGTGGATTACCACCATTTCTAACCGCCAAACCAGGAATGCATTCTGGTTTGATGGTAGCACAATACACAGCTTGTGCACTTGTAGCTGAAACTAGAATTTTATCACACCCCGCTGCAAACCAAAGTATTCCTGCTGCTGCTGATCAAGAGGACTTTGTATCAATGGGTATGACTACCACACAAAAAGTCCAAAAAATATTAGATAATTGTTTCGGAGTACTTGCAATAGAAATTATTGCAGCAGCTCAAGCCCTCGATCTTAGAGGCATTACGCCAGGAAATGGTGTTTTGGCTGCAAAAGAACTTGTGCGCAAATATGTCGATTTTTTAGATGAGGATAGGCCACTTTTCTATGACAATGATAAAATCGTAGAATTGCTCAAAAGTGGTGAATTAGTTGAAACTGTTGAAAAAGCAGTAGGGTCATTAGAATAAAGCCATCACGATTGGTGTTTATCTACCATTTCATCAATTAAATTTGATACACGTTCTAACCCAGTTAACTGCCTAATCATGAATCTGAACTTGAATGTTTCAGTACTATAACCCATGCCCTCGATAGTGTCAATTTTCCTATCCAAATCTACAGCATTTTTTACACTATTTTCCACATCTAAATATAGTTGATAACTTTCAGTAATATCACTATATTTGAGGGCTGGTTCTAAAGAGCTTACATCAAGTCCCATTCTACGCCAAGCGAGTATTCTTTCTCTCAAAGTACGTGGTGTGAATGCTGCTTCAGGTATACTAGTCAAATGTTTCAGAGGAATATCACCGGATGATAAAAATTCAAGCTCAGGTGGCGATTCTAATACCTCATTCACAATTGAAATATCATCAACATGCACTTCGTCTACAGGAGTTTCTTCAACAACCAATTGTGGAATTGGATCTACATTTTCCACTGATAAAGCTGCTTCTAAAATACCACTCGGAAACCAATTGGGTGCCTCTCGCTTTAATTTTGCATATTCATTTGATTCCATTGAAAGTGATGAGAATGGTAGCATCAAACTCCAATCAGTTTTTGACATCTCGTCAACAAGAGCTCTAATGAAGGTCAGTACTGGATTAAATCCATGCTTGGAAATCAAGTATTCGAGGCCTTCCAGCCAAATAATTCCAGTCCCTTCTTGAACATATTCCTGTAGTAAATGATTGACACGCTCCAAGGATGGTTTGATGCCAACTGGTGAATCCTTATTTGTCATCCAGTGATAATTGATTTCTTCCATTGAAACTATTGAATTAAATCTACGAGGAGATAACCTTGAAACTGCAACAAGTGAGGTGTCTTCTTGTGCAAGAACATATTTCAACCAATCTGTCGCTGCCTCAATATCTTGGATTGGAAGAGTTGTCACTGTACCCTTTTTGGGGAGATTGTCATACCCCGTATTTTGTTCCACAAGAGTATACAGCAGCATTTAGGTTTTGACACATTCGCTTGATTTATCAAAAATATTGTGATTTTTGTAAATAATTGATATACTGAACTTTCAATCAGTATTAAAACGTGGAAGACATTCCATTGTACAAGGGAATGAGCATATGGGAGATTCAGATAATAATACCGAGATGGCACAATGTGGGGCATGCGGCTCCATTATTCCAATAGATTCTAGCGAATGTACAACTTGTGGTGTACGATTTTCTGGAGTGAGTGAAGAAGAAGTAGGTGAATGTAGTGCTTGTGGAGCAATTGTACCACTTTCTTCGAAGTCTTGCTCCAAATGTGGAGTTTCATTTGTTATGGATGATGTCCTCGAGAGCTTAAGAAGATGGTTGAAAAACACAGGCTTTAGCATAATGGATTTGTTTGGTAAATTTGATGAAAATGATGACGGTCGTATCACTACTGATGAGATGAGAAAGGGATTGCTTGCCCTAAACATTGCAGCCCTTCCCCCTGCACAAGTAGACAAATTGATTGAAGAAATCGACAAGGATGATAGCGGAGATA
>CAYSJV010000091.1:0-6383 GCA_964431435.1 uncultured Candidatus Poseidoniales archaeon | reverse complement strand
GCACTAATCATATTACCACTAAGGATAAGTTCCATTGCTTTACCATAGCCTACAAGCCTTGTTAATCTTTGAGTTCCTCCTGCACCAGGAATTAGGCCCAAATTAATCTCAGGCTGACCCAACTTTGTACGGCTACTTGCGATTCTCATATCACAACTCATTGCCAATTCACATCCACCTCCAAGTGCAAAACCATCAATTATTGCTATTGTAGGAATGTCTAATTTCCACACAGCTTCCCATGAATTATCTGCAAATTCAACGAGTATGTCTCCTGACTTTTTCCCAACAAACCCTGTGATATCTGCACCAGCAACAAATGAATTTGGTTTAGTGCGCTTACCTTCAGGTGGAGAATTAGGTTTAGCTCCTGTAAGTAATATTACTCGAATCTCATTATTATCGGATACCCATTTGCATGCATCTTTTATTGCTTGATGAACTTCTGAATTTAATGCATTCAATTTATCAGGTCGATTGATTGTTAGTAGCAATATCTTTCCTTTGTTACTATTACTTTGATCAACTAGAATTAGTTCAGAAGATAATACATCACTCTGAAAAACGTCTGCCATAGTATTACCAACAATAACCCCCTCATGGTTATGTCGGTGATGTTTCATATACTCGCTAAGTTCAAAACAAAATACATTAAGGCCCTTATACAGGGGTGGAAATTATTAGCGAAGAATTAACTAATATCGCAGGTAGTCTTTCAGACAAGCTCCTTTCACAAGTAGAAGGTGTAAGTTCATCGGAAATTGAAGCATTCAAGATGGAAATAGAGGGTATAACAAATGCTTTACAGGATTTAGCTGAAAGCCCCGAGCATCTTGATGAATTAAGAGTGCTTGCAGATGAAGCGATGGTGGAGCATACATCAAATTTGAATCCTCTTGCACAAAAAACAATTATGCATATCTGGGAAATTAAATCAGAAGAAATAATTTCTAAAATCAGAGAAAAATTTCCCGAAATAGAACAGGAATCTGATGTGGAAGCAGAATCTGAGGCAGAGATCGAACCTGAGGTAGAGACCGAACCTGAGGTAGAGATTGAACCTGAAGTAGTACTTGAATTTGAATCAACTCCAGAACCTCAAGTAGAATCTACACCAATCATAGAAACAACTTTCGAAGAATTGAATTTAAACATAATAAATGAACGCATGTCATTTGCTAAACTATATCGTGAAAGGCAATCTATTTTGTCTGAATATAATAGTTTTTTCAAATTAAAAATGACCTTGCAAACTGTAGAGAACACACTAATGGCAGGCCTTACAGATGGACTTAGAGGTGGTCGGACTGCATATGGATTGATAGAGAACTTCGATGAATTGTTAGCAATAAGACTCCCATCATCTTTCAATGAAATATTAGATGATGTGAAAAGCGGCGAAACCTTTGAATTTAATGCAATGCTGTCTGACTATAACATTGCTAGAAAATTATTCATTTTCGATGGTACGCAATTCTAAAATTTCAAGTTTCTTGCAATTACTAATCGCTGTGCTTCTTGTGTACCTTCATAGATTTGGGTGATTTTTGCATCTCTAAAAAACCTCTCAGCTGGGAAATCTGATACATATCCATATCCACCGTGGATTTGGACTCCTCGTTCGGCCACCCACATTGCCGTATCTCCTGCACATAATTTCGCCATCGATGCTTCCATTGTATGTCGCGGCCCATCATTTTCATAGTGTTGTTGCTTTGCCCAAGCAGCCCGATATGTCAATAACCTAGCGCCTTCAGTCCTCATTGCCATTTCTGCAAGATAATTTCCGATGGTTTGGTGATGTGCAATAGGTTTACCCATAGTTTCTCTTTCGTTTGCAAATTTTATTGCGCATTCTAAAGCACCTTGTGCTATACCAACTGCTTGAGCAGCAATTCCAATTCTTGAATTATCGAGTGCATTCATTGCAATGCTAAAACCTCTTCCTACATCACCTAATATATTTTCAGATGGAACTTTACAGTTGTTCAAAATCAATGTTACAGTATCTGATGATCTAATTCCTAACTTATCTTCTTTTTTGCCAACAGAAAAACCTTCAAATCCTTTCTCAATGATGAATGCAGTAGTTCCTCCATGTTTCTTTTTACCAAAATCATCGTGGCTAGTAACTTTTGCAAATAGAACATAAATTTCAGCACTTGCTCCATTTGTGACCCACATTTTCTCACCATTCAAAATATAGTGGCTACCATCTTCACTCGGAGTTGCTTTTGCTGACATAGCACCTGCATCGGTACCAGAGCCAGCTTCTGAAAGCGAATATGCACCAACCTTTCCTTCTGCTAATAATCCGAGATACTTTTCTTTTTGTTCATCATTGGCATTTAGAGCAATTGTTTTACTACATAACCCTACATGAACCGCAAAAAATACGCTAAATGAAGGATCAACTCTAGCTAATTCTTCAATAATTATCGCTTCACAGATATCATCTAAGGGATTTCCTCCATATTTTTCAGGAATTGTGATGCCCTGTAGGCCCAATTCACAAAATGATTGCCATTCTTCTAATGGCGGTTTTTGCATCTTGTCTCTTTCTTCAACAGTTTTTGCGAGTACGTCTTCGGCAAACCCCCTTACTAACTCGCGAATCATCATTTGTTCATCAGATTCAGAAAAATCCATATTCTCACTATGTACTCCGAGGGGTTATATTGTATAATCACTACGTTAAATAGAAAATGATAATATATAGAAATAAGGTGTAAGCGTATTTTTGATAAAGGGGGTGCGAATCGCCGGTCAGAGGCTGATTATTTTGCACGACGAAGAATTCATGGAATTTCAAGTAGCTCATAAACGTAAATATTCGAGAGAACATATCTGGTACCAAGATAAAGATGATCGTTTTACAATAGGTGTAAGCGACTTTTTACAGGCAGATAAAGGAGATGTGTTACGTGTGATACTACCACATGCAGATACAGAAGTCGATGTTGATGATGAATTATTCTCAGTTTCATTCGCAGATGTTCTTTTGGTATTTCGATCGCCTTTTAGCGGTAGGCTCGTAGAAGTAAATGGTGAGATTGAAATTAATCCCGAATTGATAAATGATGACCCATATGGAGATGGATGGTGTGTGATATTGGAACCACATCCACCATACGATACTGATAATCTATTGGAACCAGATGAGTATGTGGAATTTATTGAGGATGAAATGTAATCATCCTGTCAATTTTGTAACTTCATCCAACCTTTCAGGGTTCTTTTCAAAATATGTTCTTAATTCCATTAAACCCATATTAAGTGCATCCGCCACTGCAAATTTTGCATCTAATGGATGTATTGTTCCCTCCATGACTGCTTTACGAAATTCATCTACGGAATTATATGTAGTTGGTTCTCCATATTCAGGTTTAGGAGTTACCGTTATTTCACCATATTCTGGAATTATTACATATTGCAAAATTTCGTATACAGGAGAATGAGGATCACTGGGATCAAGATATGCCTTAGAACGTATTTTCTTTCTAATTTTTTCAGGAGAATCATGTAGTAAAATAGATGCAGAGGGATCAGATTTAGACATTTTATGGTCGTACGATTCCATCCTAGATCCCGATGCCTTTAGGTTAGATATTATTGGCGTATGGATACATGTTGCTTTGGACCACTTGTAGCGATCTCCTACACTTCGCATGTACATATGTGCTTTCCTTTGATCCATCCCCCCTATTGCAATATCTAATTTCATTTCAAAGATATCGGCTGCTTGCATTGCTGGATAGAAAAATTTTGATAGATCTGAATCCGCTTCATCTTCTTTTCGACCCATAATGGTTAGAGTTTTTCTTGCTTGAGCTAGCGTTGAACCTTTAGCACACCGTATTACCTTAGCCCAGTAGTCAGAATCATCTGCAAGTTCACTTGCGTACAAAAACCTCAATTCACCTTCACCATCACCTTCTGGTGGATTATCAAGCAATGTTCTAAATGTGTCTTCCATATATTTTGCCGTGATTGAGATTGATTCCATATTCCCTTCGAATTTATCATTTACCCAAGCATGCCAATCCGCCATAAAGATTAGCACATTTATTCCAGAATCTAACATTCTTCTGAGTGCAATGGATACAACTTTCCAGCCTATGTGTGCCTTTCCACTTGGTTCAAAGCCTACATAACATCTAATCACACCATCTCCTGCCATTGATGTATTCTTCAACATACAATCGACAATATGTTCTATTCCAATTACTTCTTCCACTGTGGAAATCATCCAGGCAAGCTTTTTCTTTTGTTCAGAATTTAACTCATCGATACTCGGGACTTTTTCTTTATACTTTACCAATATCTCCTCTATATCTTTTAGATTAAGAGTGATATTTGTAACCATTATTAATCCCTAACCTTCTAATAATTTTGTCAATTTATTTGATAGGCTATGAGCCCTTGTATTATTACCGTTCTCTAATTCATTTTCGATATCACTAATCATTGCTTCTGCCTGTGAAATTTTTTCATCAGAAATATTTTTTGCCATTTTCATAAAATGTCTAGCAGAAGTAATTCCATTTTTTGCTTTAGACGCTTTCTTAGCATTTTCTTTCGCTTTATCTCCTCGTTGTTTACCATTATATCCAGTTACTTGATCTAAAAAACCACTCCATCTTCGACGAGATTCCATTGCTTCTTCTCTTCCATTATCCTTAGATAGGAAATCATCTAAATCTTGACCTTTCAATTGCTCAACATCTACTACTAATTTACCTTCATTTGAATAGTGCGCTTTCACATATGTCAAAATGCCATAATTCCCCTCAATCCCATTATTTTCAATGTTCTTTACATTATCAAAATATTTTGGTGCAATATATGATAATCCCCCTTCTTCACCGATTTTCTTAATCAAACCTCGCTTAACTTCGAATTGCTCCATGGTGTGCCGAATCAAAGGCCACCCATAAGCCTCTCTGATATACAAACACTTTTCGCTATCAGTTTATCAATATCAATCGCAGTGAATAAACGGTAAAAGGAAGTGGGCCGATACATGCGCAGAGGGTATTTTTACAAGACATCGAGTAAAACTTTGGCTGCAATTGCTATGTTATTGTTGTTTACAACTCCCTTAAGTGCTGTATTTGCAAGCACTGCAACACCTTCTCAAGTTGATATTGTTGCTGAAGGTTCTCTTGAATTGCTAAATTTGCATTTGAATGCCGGGGAGTTAAGCCCAGATGGAGATTTTGTATTAGTAGTAGGTGGAGATGGATTTTCCTCGATACTTGATTCTAAGGACCCAATGGGAAAAAATATTTTGAACACAGATACCACAGTAGAATTACATGATTTGTCATGGCATCCATTATCTCAATCAGCAATAATTGTAGGTGACAATGGTACTGTATTGAAATATTCTAGAGAGGGGAGCAATATCACAGGTCTCTATGATGCAAATCTATTTGCGGCCGATATTTACGCTGTTGATTGGCGTGGTAGTGGACAATGGGCATATCTTGGAGGAGAGGCGGGTTCTCTCTACAAATACAGAGCTGCAGATGGATACATCAAAATTGAAAATAATCTTTCTAGTGATATAACATCTATCTCTTGCCATCAAGTTTACGATTATTGTATGTTTACTACATTGCAAGATGGTTTCGGATTAATCGATAGAGATCATCAAATTCATTTGTTCGGGCATACTCAATATACATGGCTTACATCATCTTGCTCTCTTAGAGGATTAGATAGATGTACTTTTTATGGAAGTAATCTCGCAGTAGCAATTTTAGATTTTAGTAGGATTGATGCATCAGCATCACAAGTGATTGGCTCTGTTACATTCCTTAGTACTGCTACATCAAGTGAGTTTGTTTCTGCATCTGCACACTCTAATGAAAAGACAATGCTGCATATGGCTCCTTATGGGATGGTAGAATACAATCTTGAAGAAATGTCTGCATATCCTTGGCTAAATAATGTAGATGCTGCAGATTCATCAGCACAACTCAGTTCAACAACACCTATTGTTAGTTGGGACATCGGACAATACGAAGGTTGGGTGGTTTCATCTGATGGAACCATTGCGTCTTATTCTCAGAAGTATTTTGAAGCTTTGTCAGGATGGGATGAGGGCCCAACAATATTGGTTATGTTAGTGGTAATTATTGTAGTGCCCGGTTCTATAATGGGATTGATTTTCATGTTTAGTGACAGAGCACAGCAGTGGTGGAAAGATAGAGCAAAGGCAAAGAGGCTTCGCAGAATAAAGGAGTCGTCAAATAAAGGAAACAAGTCTAAATCAAATAGGATAAAAAGTAAGTGAAAGAAGATTTTATTGGAAGGGTTCTTCATATAGTCACATTTCGGAGTTTTCGGTGAAAGGCCATGGATAGGTATGAAGGTGT
>CAYSJV010000090.1:0-6390 GCA_964431435.1 uncultured Candidatus Poseidoniales archaeon | reverse complement strand
TATAAGAAATCATGTGGTTGAGGGTTGGATGCTCACTCAAGACAAAGTTTTCATCTACTGGTAAAGAGAATATTTTACGAATATCCCCCATAATCTCGGCTTGCTTTACAGTGTCAATTCCCAACTCTCCTTCCAAATCTTGATCGAGTTCTAGGAAATCCATAGGGTATCCCGTATGCTCTACAACCACTTCTAAAACAGAACCAATTACGTTTTGATCATTAATTGGTGGCGAAACTGTACCTTTATCTTCAGGCGTGATTGATTCAGGTGACGGCTCTTCTACTTCTGTTGTGATTGGAGAGGTAATAACTGATGTTTCTTGATCTGTCATTTTTGCGATATAAGAAATCATGTGGTTGAGGGTTGGATGCTCACTCAAGACAAAGTTTTCATCAATGGGCATCTCAAATTCTTGTCTCAACTCAGTCATAATTTCTGCCTGTTTCACCGTATCGATTCCCAATTCTCCTTCCAAGTCTTGATCTAATTCTAAAAATTCTTCAGGGTATCCTGTATGTTTAGCAACTGTCTCCAATACTTTCGAATTTATTTCCTTAGGTGCATCAATAACAACCTTTTGTGGCACTTTTTCAGTTTGAGTAGCTTCGGGTTTTTGTACATCTAATTTAGTGGCGGTATGGGTTTCGCTAGATTTTTCATCCAGCTTAATCTCCTCACCATTATATTCTACTGTTTCATATGCATCTCCAGTTATTCCCCCAATCAAGTTTTCATCTACATCAAGATAAGCGACTAATTTCCTTTTGTCAATTCTTAAGTCAACTGCATTACTTTGTGAGACTTGTTTTATCCATTTTAATTGCATATTTCGGTCTACTCTACCAATTCCGTTTGCAACTTTTCGAACTAGAGTAAATGCTGTCTGACTACCAAACCCTGCAGCATGTCTAAGTCCATATTGTATGTCAAAAGAGCCCCCTTTAGAAAGTAACAAATCTCCAAGGTCTGCATCTGGTTCTTTGAAGTTAGCAATGGGTGGCATTTTACCTACTGCCATGCCATAAATTAGAGTTGCATCTTCTATCCCTACACCCATTGGATGTCCGGTGAATCCCTTGGTATTGGTTATGAGAATCTTGTTGGCTGATTTTCCAAAAGTGTGCCTCAATGCAAAAATTTCCGCTGCTGCTGAGCCGCCTCTTGGGGGGGTTGCCGGCTCGTGGGACATGAATGATATTGAAGAGGCAATTTCATGGCGATCAAAATTCCATTCTTTCTCCATTCTTCCAATAAATTCATCAAGGGATGAAGATACATGATCTACGTCAAGCCTAGTTGGATGGAATGCTGAGTTACCAATATGAGTACCTAGTAATTCCACATATGGCACTACGCCCCTCTCTTGTACATCATTTGATTTTTCTAATACAAATGCTGCTCCACCCATACCCATTAACATTCCAGATCTTCTTGCATCAAAAGGTAAGGCTACCTCTTCAACTACACTACCCATGGAATGTGCTCCTGCAGCAGTAAATCCTGCACCAAACCAAGGAAGTAACTCATCGCACGTAACATCATCTCCTGAGATAATTATCACTTTATCACATCTACCTGTAGTCAACCAATCTTCCGCAATTGCAAATGCTGCAGGAGTAGATGCACACGCATTGTTTATCGCAGTATTGGGCCCTCTTGCTCCAATCCATTGGGCAAACTGACTATGCACCATTGTTAACACCTGCAGCAAGAACTTGCGATCAAAATTACCTTTACTATCTGCACCATTATTCAATGCATGCTTCATTGCCATCTGAATACCAGGAAATACAGATGCAGAGATTACACCAGTTCTATCTCTCAACTTTTCAGGGAGATGCCACGCTTTTATCAATCGTTTTCCATTACTACTTACCTGTTCAACAGGTAACAATGGAAGTCCTGAATCTTTGAGTGCTTCTAAACCTGCAGCAAAGGCTAACTTTGTCGTTATATCAAAAGCATCCACAATTTTTTTGTCGATGCCATACTGTTCTGACAAATCAAAATAACCAGCCCTGCCTGCTAGTTGTGGTATTGTATCAAATGAATTGCATACTACAAATTCAGCGTTACCATCTGAATGTTTGACAATTCTAACAATATTTTTATCTAATAATTGTTGTTTAAATTCCACAGACAATTCTGAAATAAAATTAGTTCCTTCCAACATTAAATCCATTGCATTAGGTGCAAAAACTTCATCTAAACCCGGTAAACCCATCCCAATTCCAGATACCACATTAATATCTAAAACAGTTGAAGGTCTTTGGTAACTTATGATTTCGTTCTGTTCAATGACTGGTCTCATATTCGCTTGACTAGTTTCTTGTGTAGAGAACTTAGATGGTACTTTGTTAATCCATTTGACAATTTCTGGCAATTTAGTTAACTTTTCAACATCTAATGCCGAAGAAACACTTGCCTCTGATGAAATCCTCTTTAATGCTAATTCAATAGAATTGATATCCATGCCTAATCCATTTACAAGATCTAAATTGCCTTTGATAAGTGTGGAGGGGTAACCTGAAAATTCTGAAATTCTTGAAGCCACATAATCCTCTATCGAACTCGATACAATTGATTGCTTAATCACCGGAGTTGTTGGGGTGGGTTTTGGCTCCGCGACTATTGGGAGTGCTGGTGTAGTAACCGTAGTCATTTCTTGGCTTAGTTCACTATCTGAAGATTCCCAGGCTTCGATTGGCCCCGCTCTGAAACCTTCAGTGAGTATTGAAGAGGTGGCATCTGGTAATTTCGGCATTCTTCCAGCAAGTGCTAAAATTGCCAATGACGAATAGAAAGATGAGATTCCTCCAACTTTAGGATGATTGGTATTTGTAATAAGTTTCAATTTTTCTGAAAAGATTTGTTCTGCAAACATAGAAAGTGCTCTTTTAGGGCCTACTTCTATGAAAATTCTTCCACCCGCTTCATACATTGCATTCATTTGTTTTGTCCATTCCACTGGTGAAGACATCTGAGGTGCCAATTGTTTCAACACCGCATCGTGCACACTTTCATTTTCCAATAATTTTGAAGGATAAAATTCCCCATTGAAATTTGCAGTAATTGGTATATCGGGTAAAGACAATTCTAAACCTTCCAAAAACCTCCTTAATGGTTCATTAGCTGGTGCAACAATTTTGCTATGGAATGCATGACTTGTCTGTAAGATGGTACTAGAAATCCCCTTCTCTGAAAAAATTGAAAGTACATCTTTTACTGCCTTTGTTTCCCCTGCAATAACTGTCATTTGAGGTGAATTCTTATTTGCTGAAACAACATAACCTTCTGCCGAAGAAAGTATTGTTTCAATAGTATCGAAAGGTGCAGAAATACTGGCCATAAGTCCTGTATCCGGAACATCGACATTACCCATTTCAGTACCCCTAGCTGCGGCTGCACGTAGTGCATCGTGAAACTTTAAAATCCCCGATACATTCAATGCTGCATATTCTCCTAAAGAGTGCCCTGCAACCATATCTGGAACAATTCCATGCTGTTCTAATAAACGATGAATGGCTAAATCTGCTGTAAGCATTGAGGGTTGTGTATATTCAGTTTGCTTAAGTTTCTCTTCTGCAATTTTCTTATCTGAATCATCTAGATTGTCTCTAAGAACGAATGTAGATAACTTTTCACCTTGAAGAATGTCCACCATTGTTTTATCTGCTTCTTTCCAAGTCTCACCAATTATGTTGTAGCGTTTTGAAAGATCACATGTCATACCTACATACTGACTTCCCTGACCAGGATACATCTGTACAGTTTTGGCTTTTGGAGTCAGTGGTTGTTGTTCTGTAACAAATATCAACTGTTTGGACAAAAATTCCCATTTACTTTTATCAGCTAAGGACTTTTGAATTAAATCGAATTTCTTTTCCAATTGACTCCAACTAGAGGCAACTATTGCACAACGATATCCTTCAGCCAAATATTCTTTTGAAACCTTTTCAAGTTCTATTGAAAGTCTACGCCCTTTGGGGTCATCGTCAAAGTTTGGAGTAGTATTATCAAACAGTTTTTTCCTAACCGTAGTTATTTTTTCAGATAATTCATCTAAATTCGATGAATTTAGAAGTAACATACCTCCTTCTACTTTCTTCAATTCGTCCCAAGATAGTGACGGTTTCGCTCTAGAATCAATTATGCTTGCAGCACCTGAAGCTTCGTACTTAGTTGGTGCTTCCAATGAGAAAGCAGCAACTCTTCTAGCGTTCCATTCTTTAGCCAGATTCAGATGATATTGTGGTTCATATTCTTCAATTGTACAATGAAAGTTAGTACCACCAAATCCAAAAGAAGAGATTCCGGCCCTTCTTGGCAAGCCTTCATCTGGCAAACCCCACTCACTAGGTTTTGTAGGAACATAGAATGGTATTGTATCCCATTCAACAGAAGTATTTGGTTCTTCAAAACCGGCACTAGGAGGTATTGTCTTGTGGAATAAAGCAAGAGTTGCCTTCAACATACCTGCCATACCTGCTGCTGCCTTAAGATGTCCAATCTGACTCTTTATTGAGCCAACTGCAACATTCTCACCAGGGGGAATTCCATCAAATACGGCTGATAAAGTATTCAATTCAGTAGCATCTCCAACCTTGGTGCTTGTGCCATGTGCCTCAATTAGTTGGACACTTTCTGGTTCATAGCAAGCCTGTTGATATGCCCTTAGTATCGCTTGATTTTGGCCCCTCTTACTTGGTGCTGTGATTCCTTTTCCTCGTCCATCAGATGAGGCCCCGATTCCACGTATTACAGCATATACATTATCTCCTTCTGAGATAGCGGAACTTAGGCGTTTTAGCACCATACATCCAGCTCCTTCTCCCATCACAAATCCGTTTGCTTTCGCATCAAAGGGAGTTGAGTGTGTAGAAGACAATGCACCTATTGAACTAAATTTTGCATAAGTCGAGGGATCCATTGTTCTGTCACTAGCTCCTGCTAACATCACATCAACTTGGCGTGTTTGTAACAATCTACAAGCATCCAATAATGCAGCAAAAGTAGATGCACACGCAGCATCTGTACTATAATTAGGTCCCTGTAAATCAAGTAAGTTCGCCACTCTTCCTGCAACAACATTTGCTAATTCACCTGGCATCGTATCTTCATCTATACGAGGTAAACCTTCAACTAATGCTTCTTTAAATTCCTCAATTCCTTCAATTGGTAACCCTGATTCTTTGGCCTTTCGAACAACATTGTCTGCCCATACACGTTGATTTGACAAATTACGATTTTCTCCACCGAGTGCGTTAGCAAAAATGACTCCTGTTCGAGAGTTTGGAAGTTTTGTCTTAGAATTTTCTCCGAGATAACCCGCGTCTTCTAAGGCTGAGGCTGAAACGGTTACTGCCCATAACTGACAAGGATCAATTTGAGGTAAGGTTCCCGGGGGTTGTTTCCAACGTCTCCAATCAAAATCAATACCGCTTACAAATGCACCTATTTTCGAATAAGTTTTCCCTTCACTTATGTTTCCGGGCCCCCCTTCTTCCCAAAAATCACCAAGAGTCCACCTGTCATCAGGAACCGGTCCAATACTGACTCTCGAACTCAAAATGTTTCTCCAAAATGTATCTGCATCTGGGGCATCTGGAAATAGTGCAGAAATACCCACAATTGCAATAGGTTCGAAAGGGTCTTGTGGCGGTTCATCAAGTTCCATAATCACACCTAATCTGAGATACTATCTGGTACCATAATACTAGAATAACCAGCATCAACATGAATTATTTGACCTGTTACCCCTGAAGAAAATGGAGATGATAACCACAATGCACAACCAGCAACGTCATCTTGTGTTACATTCCTTCTGAGAGGTGCATTTCTTTCAACATGATTCAAGATATTGTCAAAGCCGGGTATCCCACTGGCCGCTAATGTCCTAATTGGGCCTGGAGAAATCGCATTTATCCGATGTCCTTCAGGTCCAAGATGGCTAGAAAGTTCACGTACCCAGCTCTCTAATGCTGCTTTGGCAATACTCATAATTCCATAATTTGGAACCCATCGAGTGGATGCAGCATATGTCAAAGTGATGGTAGATGAATTTGGAGAGAGATAAGGTAAAGCATGTCGCATCACCCTTTGAAGTGAGTTTGCAGAGATCGTTAGTGCCGTAGTAATTGGTTCATTTTCAACAAATAATACTGGTCTGTCGAAACAATCTGCTGGAGCAAATCCAATTGCATGTATCATTATATCTGCTTTAACTCCAGGGTTATCTTTGGAGAATTCCTGAAAAAATTCTGCAGTTGTTTGATCTTCGGCGACATCTAATGGATAGAACCCTTCAATTGCGGATAATTTGTCTTTGAGTTGAAAAACTCGTGCTCTGAATCTTTTTTGATAACCCAAAAATAACTTACAACCTGA
>CAYSJV010000089.1:0-6710 GCA_964431435.1 uncultured Candidatus Poseidoniales archaeon | reverse complement strand
CTATGCTTTCAGGTGCACACGCAACTTATCACACACAACCACCACATACCAGAACAGTCCATGGAAGGACAAATCAAATAGAGACCTTAGATAATTGGTTTTCATCTGGTGAGCCTTGTATTGTTGTTCAGGGAATTGCAGGTATTGGGAAATCTACTTTGTGTTCAAATTGGCTATCTATCCAGATGGAGAAAAACCCCTATCTTTCTGTATGTTGGTACCCCTGTCAACCTTGGGATAAAGAATTAGGTTTGTCAGTCAGTCTTTTACATAGATTTGGAGTTGAAGAAAATCACGATCCATATAATTTGATGGACGCTTTACCTTTATCTCCAGGCTCAGATTTGGATATTGATTCCCTTAGAAGACGTTTATTGGCATATATGACTGATGCATTAGCAGTACGAGAAAGGTTTGAAAAAGGCGATGATTCAACACGCCCACCACCTTATTGGTTAATCGTTCTAGATGATATCCATCATCTAAAAGGGAATGCAAACAATTTACTTGGCGCTTTACTTCAAGTAGCAGATCAATCACCTTTGCGTTTACTTTGTATATCTAGAACCGAACTTGACTTTTATGATAGAAGGGATGTACATACTCGAGCAAGGGTAAGTGAAATGCATTTAAGTGGTCTAAGTGTTGAAGAATTATCGCAATGGATCGGGGTTCTTGATGCTGAAAATATTCCTTCTGCTAAAGAAGTTCATGAAAGTACAGGAGGACATCCATTGGCGATGGAATTAATGGAAATTTATGGTCAAGTAACTCATGGAGATTGGCTTAGATTTTTAGATGAAGAGATATTTTCAGTTCTCCCTGAAAATGAGAGGGAATTACTCTCAACTTTAGCAGTGGCAGAGAGGCCATTAAAATGGAAAAAGCTTGCTAAGGCAAGTGGTTGGGAAGGCACACCACCCGAACGTTTGATTGAACACGGATTAATTCTAGAACTAGAATCAGGATTTTGGTTACATGAGGCATTACGCGACAGACTACTCAGAGAAGTAGGCACAGTTCAAAAAAGTAGAAAGGAAAAATTAAACAAATCTTAGTTAGTTCATGTGAGAATCTAACCAAGAATCCAAAGTATCTTTTGGCATATTTCCACTACGATGATCTACTTTTTCACCATTATTGTATAATGCAAGAAAAGGAATCCCTCTAACTCCTAACTTTCCAGCATTCATTGAATCAGTATCAGTATTTACTTTTGCAACAATTAGATTCTCTCTTTCACCTGCAATTTGTTCCAACACCGGACCAATCATTTTACAAGGGCCACACCAAGGTGCCCAAAAATCTACCAAAACCCATTCATTATCATTCATAATACTCTCATAATCCGCATCAGAAACTGCAATTGTAGCATCACCCATAACTCTCACTAGTCCTAGTCATTCAAAGGCAAGATATTGCCTTTTGCATTATCATCATTGGTACAATTTAGGGATATTTTGTTGAAATCACTATAAGCAAGCAAGAAGAGGTAGTGCTAGGAAAGGGTCAGTATGATAATTACTCCGAGTATTTTGACAGCGGATTTTTCGAGGCTGGGAGAAGTTTGTGATGAGGCAATTCAGGCAGGAATTGATTGGATTCATTTGGATGTAATGGATGGTAATTTCGTAATCAATAAAACAGTAACATTTGGGCCAGCAGTAATTCGTTCAATCCGCAATCATGTGGGCCCGGATATTAAATTAGATTGCCATTTAATGATTACAAATGTAGAGCAGACATGGAAACAATTTGCAGATGCAGGAGTTGATTTGATAATTGCGCATATTGAAGCATGTGATGACTTTTCAAGATTAATTAGTGAAATGAGAGACTATGGAATAGAGTGTGGACTAGTCTTTAATCCAGATACACCTGTTGAAGATGTAATACCTTACCTTCCCGAGTTAGATCTTATCTTAGTAATGTCAGTTGTTCCAGGTAAAGGCGGTCAGAGTTTTATGGAAGAACTTGCATTATCAAAGGTCAAAGCCCTTCGAACAGTTATTGACAAACAAATTGAATCAGGTGGTAGAAATACAATTTTGATGATAGATGGCGGCATCAAATCACACAATATTGGATTAGTAAATGATGCAGGTGTTGAAGTAGCAGTCGTTGGTAGTGGGCTGATTAATGACAAAGCAACGATTGCAGAAAATCTAGCATCACTTCATTTTGAATTAGGGAAGTGAGTGTGGGTAAATGGGTTACAATATATTGGTTGTAAGCAGTTTGTTCCCACTTCCAACATCCCCACACCGTGGGCAATTTGTCTCCGATCAAGTCAGATTGCTGATTAACAATGGCCATGATGTTCGTATAATTGCTCCAATCCCATGGTTACCAAGATGGGCTGAAAAGAATCGACAAAATTTCAAAGGTGTTTCAAAAGCTCCAAGCTATTTTGATTTTGAAGGAGTACCAGTATATTCTCCAAGGTTTGTTGCTTTACCAAAACAACCATTCCCTTCACTTAGTGTTGTTACTCTCAATTTTTCAAAAAAGAGGGTATTGAAATTTTTAGATGACTGGACTCCAGATATTGTACACATCCACACACTATTCCCCATTTGCAAACTTGGCATCAACTTAAGTCAGCACTACAAAACACCCCTTATTGCAACAGTACATGGATGGGATTTTGATTTTGCATTGAATAAAAAGAGACTTGCAAAACATCAAAAGAGAGCCATCCCAAATTTGAATAAACTAATTACAATTAATGAAACCCATAAGGAAATAGGCATTAGATTGGGCCTTCCTGAAGCAAATGTGTCAGTCATACCTTGTCACGTGAACGTCCTTGAAAAATACCATCGAGATTTTGATGGTAAGATGAATCTGGAGGATGGCACCAAATTAAAAATATTATTTCCTGCGGATCCTACTAGAAAAGAAAAAGATTTTCCACTGTTTAATTCAGTAATTAGTGAATTAGAAAAACGCGGTATAAAAACAGAAGTGAAAACGTTGGGTGGGATTGATAGGGAATCTGTTTGGAAATTAATGCATTGGGCTGACGCTGTGATATTAACTAGTTCTAGAGAGGGCAGTCCTCAAGTTGTGAAGGAAGCCCTCAAGTGCGGTTGTAGAGTAATTAGTACAAATGTAGGAGATGTTTTGGATTATTTGCCAAGTGTAGTTATTGCTAATCAAAGAACCTCTGAAAATATTGCAGACAAGGTTGAAGCAGCATTACAATTACCTAGAGAATCATGGAAATTCCCTGAAATATTTGAACCTAAGCAAGTACTTTCTAAATTGGAATTGTCTTATACAGAAATAATGAGTTAAATCTATTTTTGGATATTTTTGTGATATGGATATCCTTTCCATTCTTTCATTTGCAAATCAAGGCTTGAAATTTCACCTTCTTGATAATTTTCAGTAGACCAAGAAACATCAGATGCAAATAAATCAAATGAACCATTATTTGTTTCAATTATTCTAAATAGTGTAAACCTTCCTCTAAAATCCTCATTGTAAGACTTGTGGATATCATCATTGTGATAAGGAGAACCAGAATTAAAAATAGTAATTTCACACCAATCATAAACACTAGTTGAATGTGAATGTCCATGGATATAACCTACAATGTTTGAAGAATAGTTTTCAATAACTTTGCACAAATCATTAATTTTGTTTTCATCCCATTCTCTCCATTCCCATGGACCATAGTGTGCAGTAATTATTACTTTTTTATCAGTATTTTGAACATTTTCTTTTAGATCATTTTTCAAAAAAGTCAAAGCATTTCTTGGATCTCTCAAACCCTCAATTCCTAAATCAGGAACAATATCTGTCGGTGCTAAATTCAATTGTATGAAGTGAAGGTCATCCCATTCCCATGAATAATGCCCATCCAAGTTTGGTGCAACATTCATTACCCCAGGGCGATATTCATTTCTTATTGCAACAGAATCTGCTACAGGATGATCCGCAGGAATTTTGTAAAATATATTATCCCATTCAAAATAATCATGATTTCCATAACCTTCGTATATTGGATACTTCACTTGTTTATTTCCACATAAACCATATCTATCAACAAATTCACCATATTCATCATACGAAAACACTCTACCATCTCTACCATTTTGTGTAATGTCTCCTGCCATTATTATTCCACGAATATCATCAATTTCTCCAAGCTCTGAAAGATTTGCATCTTCCCATGATAGAAATTCAGTAAAATGATTCAAAGCAATGACTTGGAAATCATTTTGCTCGACTGTATGGTCTTCGTAGATTTGAGTATCTCCAAAAGCAATGAAAGTAACATCAGTCATACCTTCGAAAGCGGTATTATCTACTAAATCATATGAATTTTTTTTACAGCCATCAATACCGTAATCGGTGTTATTGTAATCAACTACCAAGAAAGACGCTATGAATATTAAAACTAAAATTGTCGACTTCATTTTTATGCCAAAATATTTTTTTGAATAACTCACCATCTTATTGGTAGTTGATTCATTATCGATTGATATGTCAGATTGCTCATCCACAAAAGTACGTCTAAACTTCAACTATTCAATAATACCGACCTATCTAGTATTACTGATCCAAGATGTTAAAGGCTCTGGTGGATGAAAACGCCAATTACTTAGTAATGCAGTTACTATTATTATGAATACTGCTATTATGAATCCTTGATTTCCTAATTCACCATCTACTGATAAATTTGCAAAAATTGAAAATGCAAGTGCACCAATACATAATACGACCTCATTCCAGTGCTCTTTTATTGGATTGTTCAAATTCCCAGATAATTTCATGGAGGCAATCAATATTCCTAATCTTGTAAAAACAGTAGACCATGCCGCCCCATTTATTCCATATTCTGGAATTAACACTATTCCACAAATTCCATCTGTTGCTAACCCTATTGCTAATAATTGAGTATATTTCCATGGTTTTTCTCCAGCCTGAATTGATACAAAATATGGAGTAGCAAGCATTGTTAATACATATGCAGAAAGCAGAGTCATGAATAATCCAATCGAAGAACCCCCTTTATCCCCTAATTCTTGTACAAAGAAATCTGGAAATAATATTGGAATCAATATCAACGCCAAAATTGCTCCCAATATGATTGTAGGAGGAATAATCCACCAAATGATTCTAGATGAGCGAGAAATAATCTGTTCAATTTTTCCTGGGTTATCCCTTTCCTTGCTAAAGATTGGTAAAAGCACTAATTGTATTGAAATGGGTAGAGATAGACCAGCCATATACATTAAAAATGCAATTTGATACATAGCAACTGCATCATAGTCAATGAAGAAAGCAATTAGAAACTTATCTAATCGAGCTATAAGTGGAACAATAGCTAGTGTTAATGTGAATGGTAGTGCTTTTTTTAATAATGTAGTTTTGCTCTCTACATATTCCACAGAGTTCAAATTATTTTCTTTTCTAATTATTTTCTCACCAATTACCCATACATAAAGTGCAGTGACAAAAACTCCAATTAGCATAATTATCGCATAGTAAGATACTAGAGTTACACCTAACAAAAATAATACAAAATAACCGACAGTGATAATACTTCTTTCAAGAACTTTGGCTGCTGCTTCAAATCTCGCTTCACCTAAACTTCTCATGGCTGCTTTATGGGAATATGTCATTACTCTGAAAAATGCTACTAAAGCAATTGCAATCACAATCAATTTCCATTCTGAATCACCCCCCCATAACCAAAATCCTCCAATAATTCCTATTGGAATTATAATTAATGAAGCAACAAATTGCATTGAGATTACTGAATGTACAATTTGCTTTGATTTCTCTCTCATTACTGGGATTTCTCTCAATATAATTGTAGGTAATCCTAAATCAACAAGTAAGAATAGTGTGGCGAATGCATCAATGATTAATACAAAAATACCAAAATCACATTCAATTATAGAATTAACTAAAATTATTTGGGAAACAAGGCCAAGTATTATACAACCTATTTCAGATATGAGTAGGAATGAAGTATCCCGAGTTAATTCAGGCCGACGTACTGGATTATCAACTATAACTCCCATGAAGCGGGCTTATATCTCAAGGCCATATACAATTGCCTAAATAATATACAAATCATAAGATAAAAGTAATACCATCAATTGTTGAGTGGATATTTAATCCATAAATGAGATGGTTAAGGGATTACCGTTTAATTCAACTCCCCAAGGAGAGATACATACCCTAAATCTCCTGCTTTTGCCATCATAATATTGATTGGGCAACTTAACCTTGAAACCATGGTGATTGTTAGATCCTAATTCTGATTCTAAATCACTCCTCTTTGAATCAGCTATGGATTTACAAACTAATCTTTGATTATAGTAAACAGATACTTCCATTGAGTTAAATGGTTCCGAATTATCAATCGCCCAGCCAACTAGATAGCCGTTTTCAGATCCTTCAAATTTACCACATAATGGATAGCTAGTTCCCAGTATAACCTTAGCAGGACTAAATGGTATCTCATAGTCTAGGGAATCAACTCTCAATCGAATCATTCTTTCTTTCCCATCATAAAATTGCTCTGGGAGAATGATTTTAAAACCATGTCCATAAGCTTCCGGAGGTAAATCCAATTCATTGAGTATTTCATGTGCAACCATTGTTGAAATAGGTTTATTCTGGTAATATACAGTCACAGATAAAGAATCTTTAGGATTCATTCTGTTGTAAATCCACCCAACAAGTTT
>CAYSJV010000088.1:0-6717 GCA_964431435.1 uncultured Candidatus Poseidoniales archaeon | reverse complement strand
AGTATGCATTGTGACATATAGGTCTGCATCGGGGACCACTGTATTCATGTAAATTGAATTTGCAAGGGTTTCTGATTCGCTAAACGCACTACTTCCAGGCTGGGTCGTCGGGCAGGTATTCCAGTAATGATCGTAGTTTCGATTTAGATCAACTTGGTTGACATTCCACCTCGTGCCAGTAGGCCCCATATCGTTCCCATCGGCATTAAGCATGATGAGAATGTGAAGCTCAGTTGTCATCAATACATCAATGGCCTCTTGATCGCCGGCAGCCCAGCCCTCGATGTAATATTCTGCAGTTAGGAATGCAAGTTCAGTACCCAGATGTTCATTCCCGTGATGTCCGCCATCGATGTAGACAATCTCCTTTTTCGCTCCATCTGGTTTGACATCTTGGCTCCAGTCAGAAATTTGCAACATCCAGAGATTTCTTCCAAGTTCGGTTTGCCCAGCAACAGTTAGAATGACGATATCTGAATGATCCTCTGCCCACGCTTGCACATCAACAGTCAATGTCAGATAGGAATGGTACCAGTGTTCTTGAACAATATCAGGTTGCTGAGCACTGGAAGTAGTAATAATAGGAGAAAGTGTACCTATGAATAACAGTATAATTAAAGAAATATGCTTCAATTTCATCCCTCATTTTTTGTTTCTGTTTCAATCCACTTTGAAAATTTATCATTATATTCCACATTTATTTTTGCAATACAAGGAGTATCGTATGGATGCATTTTTTCAATTTCAGATTTCAAATACTCCCACTTTTCAGAACCAGTTTTTAGAATGGATACTACTTCTACCTCATCTTTAATCTCACCCTCCCATTCATACATACTTTCAATTGAATGGAAGTTTGCACAAGCGATTATATTTCGCTCAATTAGAATTTTACACATATCTTTCGCATCCCCCAAATTCTCGTGTGTAACATAAACCATAATTTGGCTCATAGTTTGCAATACAAGGTTAACTTAATTAATTTTCAGACTATATTTTTTGCATCAAAGGTTAGTGCTAATTTTCTTGCAACCCTTTTTCTTTGTATCAAAATATGGTACACATATCCTGTTAATATTGGGAATGTTATACTTGCTTCACCCCATACCATTGCTTGTTCTAAACTTGCAGAATTTTTGCCCCAACTTATTGCTTCCTTCAAAGTTGAACCAGAAAGTCCACCATCCCTTTCGTCAGCAACAGATAACTGTATTGAGAATTTATGAGGAGTAGAATCATTCCCTAACATTTCAGACATGACTACCATATCTTGTGCATAATTTTTGGGAGCCCCCCCTCCTACTATCACTAACCCAGTATCTCCCACAACGGATTTTAATTCAGCAAGTTCATGAAAATCTTTGATAGAATCAATACCTACTGAATTTTCTAAACCCCTTTCTGCTTGCTGCATTACTAGAGCAACTCCTACTGAACTATCATTCAGCGCTGGAACAAATATTGGCACACCACATTCAAATGCAGCCAATAACACAGAATCTTCAACTGGTGTTCCATCTTCTTTTTCTGCTGAAGATAACCATTCACCAACACTTTGCAAAAATTCTCTACTACTATATCTACCTGGAGACATTTCACTAGAAATATGCTTGAAGGTCAAATCAACTTGTCTTAATGCGAACTCATCAATCAAATGATCATACAATCTATCTATCATCAGTTCTCTCAGTTTAGAATCATCTAGTTCACCATCACATTGGTAGTGTCTATGGCCTAATGCTTCTAACATGTCTTGTTCTATGAGTGCCCCCGTGCATACTATTACATCTACCATATTTGCTCTAATAGAATCTATTGCAATCTGTCTTAGTCCAGCCCCAAATAGGGAACCAGCCAATGCCCATACTATGCTGATATCCTCATTACTCCATTTTTCATAGATATCGGCGGCTTTTGCTAACTCTCTAGCTTGAAATGCAGTCTTGCGCATGGAATTAATTAATGGAATCATACCTGGGTTTTCTTCAAGTTTAAAGTGCTCAACTGGTTTTGAAAGTAACTTATCTTTCAAATCTCTAAGTTCAGGAGTTAGGATGTGTATTGGTATATTTGGTACTAGATTTCTCATTCACCTTCCTCCTTTGTTTCACTTCCAACTTTGAATCTAGGAGAATATTGTCTACATTCACAAATCAATGAAGGTATTGCTGATTTAAGTTTTGTATCTATTTCATTAGCAACATCATCAGGACTATGCCTTCCACATGTGAAGACATCTATTGCTAATAGTCCTATTTCAGAATAAGCATGGGCGGTGATGTGACTTTCATCTATCAACACTACTGCAGCAAAGCCCGGTGGACTAACTTCACCATCAAATTTTTCAACATGGTGGTGAACTACTCTTATTCCAGAGTTGGTAGCAGCATCTTTCATGACATTCAGAATCCAATCAGCATCATCATTTACAGGTGGAATATAACCTGTATAATCCAGCATTATGTGTTTTCCAATATATTCATCATTCATAATTTCACTTAACCGTTATCTTGGAAGTATTTACTTTTGTTTCCATTCACATTTACTTTTACAGGATTTTTTGTGTCACGTATTTCAGTTTTTGTAGAGAGGTGTAAAGCTACTGTTTTTGTTGCTAGCATTGCAGCGGTAAATTGTGTTAGGGGTGTATCTTTATCCGGCACAATCTCATTGATATCTGTGCCTAATACTGTAATATCAGTATTCGCAAATAATTTTTCAATTGTTTCTATTACTTGCCAAAAATATAACCCACCAGGTACTGGTGTACCTGTTGCTGGAACTATGTTTCCATCCAATCCATCTAGATCTAGAGTTATCCATACAGGACCTTTTAATTCACCCAACTTTTCTAACCATTCAAACCAATGTTTTCCATTATCAGATGGTGATAATATGTGCCTAGCAAGATATGTGTCAATCCTTTCATCATCAGTAAACATCTCTTCTTCCTCTTTGGAGTAGGCCCTTATTCCAAATTGCATAATGTTTCCAACTCCCACCTCAAGTGCTCTTTTTGCAGCACAAGCATGACTCCATCTTTCACCATCTAACTCTTCTCTTAAATCTGCATGTGCATCAATTTGAATCAAGGTAACATCATCAAGAGATTCTATTGAGGGGTGTACGTTTAATGAGTGGACTATTGCAGGTAGTATTCCATGTTCACCTCCTAAAATAAGTGGAAATGTTTCACCATTTAACCAAGGAACCAGATAATCAACAATGCTATCTAATTGGGAGAGTAGTGTGCCTTCTTTTGATTCCCATTCCTCCATCGTTTTGATAGTATATCCCGCCGGTAAATCTTCGGATAGGCAAGGATCATACAACTCCACTTGAGAAGAGACCTCAATGCATGCAGCAGGACCTAATTCTGTCCCTTGTCCAAAACTAGTTGTTAACTCATAAGGTATTGGGAGAATTACTACATCTGGAATATTTTCGTTTGATTCAGGTAACCCCAAAAATGTATTCTGATTAATATCTTTATTCATGGGCTCAAATTAGGGTACATAATAGAGTATAAAATATATCTTAAAAACTCTAAAACTGCTGATTTAGTTAGCATTTTCACGCATTGTTCATAAATCACGGCTTACACATATGCATTGTGCCGACGGGGTGGCCATCGCGGTCGTGGCACTAGATAAGGGGGGAAAATTTTGAGTCTGACATTGAAGGAACTTACCGAAGCAATTAGACAAAGCATCGATTCTGATATGGAATTTACTGTTGCAGAGGGTATGGCTGAGCATGCTTTAGGATTCTTTGGATACTCTGATCGAATTATTGATAATGCACTTGAACCAACAGATCGTAATTTATTCTATATGTTCCAAGATTATGAATTACTTACCACTGAATCAGAGGAAACTACACTCTGGGATGGTAGGGAATGGAGAATACATTACTGGAAATTTAAAGAGGGTCTCCGAGATAAGATGTTACGACTTCTATCTGCTAAGGATAACGTAGTAGAAGAAGATCCATACATGGATGTGTATGGAGATATGAGTGAACGAATTTGGCGACACGGCGAAGAAGAGTATGTGAAGAGTGGTGTGTTTACTGCGAATGTTGAACCGCAACGCTAAACACAATACAGAATGACTTGAATAGGAGCGAGTGTGTAGGTAGTTTGATGTTTAAGTTGAATGATACACGTAATCGCAACAATTCGTGGATTTTGGCTTTTATTTTTATTTGTGTATCTTTAGCACCCTTAGTACAATCTGAGGAACCACTTTCTGCTTCAATACATGTTAATTGGACTGCGGATGAACCTTCAGGCGAAATCTTAAACAAATATCTTATTGAATTAGATCGAACACCTACTGGATCTGAATTAGATGATTTGGTTGTTGAATATTCACACCAATCTAAAGATGAAACCTTGATTTCTTTGGGCAATGCAACTTGGACAGATGGACTTGAATCATTAGGTGGAACGACCTATGGTTTTACAATAAATTCATCTTTATCATATGAAGACCAAATCGAAATATCTGTAAGTTTGAATGAAAGTGAGATTACAAGTAGAACAATTGTAGTAACTAGGTGGAACCAACCTCTTGCAGATCATGAAGTTACAATTTCAACAGAATGGCAAGTAGACCAAACCTATGACGATGATAATGGCACACAGTCTTATGTTATACTTTTTGATGGAAGGGGTTGGCAACAAAGAGTAGGTAATGTACTTCAAACTCATGAATTGGGAAATGGTACTTTCCAAATAATTGAAACCACTGATGAATCTATTACAAACCTTTCATTATTATTGTCACATGTTTGGAGAAATGAAACAATAATTGAGGGGGAAATTCAGAATAATAATTTTGAAATGAGGGGCAATGGTACATTGTTACAAACGCTGTATGACGAAGAATCTGAGACTGTATTAACTATTATTGTAACAGACGCTCAGGCAAATAGGTCTTTTTCAGAAGGTTCAGTTTCCAGTGGATTTAGGTTGATGGGTGGAGGTCTCCTTAACATGTCATCACCCGATTCAGATGAAGGCAATACCACGATGGATGGAGAAGTCTCATCACTTTATTTTGAACGGATGGATGTAGATGGTGTAAGGGTATTATCTCATGTTGAATTTCAAGCTACTGGAGAATTGATAATGGAAGATGAAGATACAGTAACTAATATTCAACTTGAGGAGTTAACAAGTAAAGAAAAATGGGTAGATGGTGTCAGAGTAGAACAACTAAACAGGTTGGAAGGAAATGGTGTATTCAATTTCGCTGAAGAGAATGAAGAGAATGAAAGTATCTCAATAGATGCAACCATTTATGATTTCTTTATCGAATCTGTAGATGGATTGACAACAGGTGATCGTTTCCACCTAGATGGCACTTTTTCAGGAGATGCACAAGGCTCTTTTGGCATTGTTAGAGGAATTGAGGCAACTGCGGAAATTGCTAATTATAGTGATGATGTATTTACTGTAAATGTCATACATTCTGAAGAGTGGTTTAATCTTACAGGAGCAGGAGGTTTCTTCATTGGTGACAATGTTGGTACTAGACATAATGAAACCTGGGATTACCAAGCACAACCGATTGAATGGGAAAACAGGACAATTAGATTGAGGTGGGAGGAAACAGGCCCAGAACCATCTTCAGGAGATGAATATCCTGAAAATTCTCCAATAATGATTGACCCAGAAGCACCTGAATCTGAAGATGGATTAGGGGATTTTAATATTACAAGAGAAACAGGGCTAGTGCCTGAATTTCTTATGCCCAGTGATGAAGTCTCTCTATATTGCTCAGACGAAGTATGTATGACAATGGTTGGGCAATCTTTTGATATAATTGAAAAAGATGGGCATTTCTTACCTGTTACTCGTTGGACAGGTACTTACATCAACGGTGTAAGTGGATCTGCATCAGGAGCTGTAATCAAAGGAGGTCCTCTTTCTGGACTTATTGCTGAAGTAAGTAGGAGCGTCGGGATGGAATTTGAGCAGATGATTTATGTTACAGAGGACCAAACATTAGAGAGAATTTTATCACCATCTGTTGTTACTATTGAAGAAAACCACGCACCTTCAATTCTTAATATCGACTTGAGGGAAGGCACAATACTCAATGAGGGAAGTGGTGAAGTTCATGTTGACGTGGAAATTGAAGATGTTGATTGGAATGCAATTGAGGTCACATTAGATTTAACAGAACTAGGAATTGGAATTGTGCAAATGAATGATTTGGGTGACAATGGTGATTTAATTGTTCATGATGATACTTGGACAACCAGTTTTTCATACACTGGTGAATGGTTTGGTGATTTAACAATTGCAGCAACGGTTACCGATTATTTTGGAGAGTCAGACACGCAAAATCACACCATCATAATTGAAAATAGAGCACCGATATTACTTGGAGGAAGTTTTGGAGATAACAATTACAGAGGTACACAGGTATGTGATAATGGTGATGTCGAGGTATCAGATGTCAATGGAGTTTCTGAGGTTGCAGTGGATTTAAGAGGATTTGGTGGTGAATTAGTTTCATTGGAATCAACAACATCGACTAATCAGTGGACTGGATGTTTTGTAATTCCAAATTCAGTTAGCCCAGGCGAATTCTTTGTCCCTATGCATTTGAAAGACGAAAGTGGAGCGTATACAACAATTGATCTTTCAATACCTTTGAACGTATTGAATGAAGGCCCTGAATTATCAAACCCTGATTTAGGGGC
>CAYSJV010000087.1:0-6779 GCA_964431435.1 uncultured Candidatus Poseidoniales archaeon | reverse complement strand
GTGATTTGCACAACATTAGTGCAGACAAAGTTCTCGTAACTGTTGGAAGAAAACCATGCTCAGAAAATTGGGGTATAGAAAACATGGGTGTCGAGTTAGATGAAAAAGGATTTGTAATGATAGATTCTAAATGCTCAACGAATGTAAAAAATGTGTGGTGCATTGGTGATCTTGCAGGAGAACCGATGCTTGCACACAAAGCAAGCGCCCAAGGAGAGATGGTAGCTGAAATTATCTCAGGAAAAAACAGAATATTTGAACCTGTAGCGATACCTGCAATAGTATTTACAGAACCAGAGATAGTATGTGTTGGTCAAAGTCCAACAGAAGCTGAAGAAAATGGCATCCAAATAGTCACAGGTAAATTTCCTTTAGCAGCTAATGGAAGGGCCTTAACTATGGAAGCTGAAAAAACAGGTGGTTTTCTAAGAGTTGTTGCTAGAAAAGATAATCACGAAATTATAGGTATTCAGTGTGTAGGAAGTCATGTCAGTGAATTATGTGGTGAATTCATCCTAGCAATGGAAATGGGGGCTGTCTTAGAAGATATTTCAGGTACCATACACCCACATCCTACGTTGGGAGAATCATTCCATGAAGGTGTGCTAGCCACACTTGGTCATGCCATACACATAGCAAAGTGAGTGAGAAGATGTTTAGATCAAGTAATCCTGCTCTAAATAATAATACATTTGTTGGATATGATACAAATTATGAAGAACGTATGACACTGGAAGGTACTGCAAATAAAACACTTATCCTTCTTTCAATAGTTGTATGCATTGCTTCGATTATTTGGTCGAGGGCATATTCATCGGTATCTCAAGGAGAATTGCCGGCCATAGTTTTTCTCAGCATGGCCATTGGTAGTATTGGCGGTTTAGTCATGTTACTTGTGACAATATTTTCAAACAAGAAAAATGCGATTTATACTACAATACTTTATGCAGTTTTCCAGGGATTGTTCATTGGAGGGGTTTCAACACTCATGGAGTTTTATTATCCAAATATTGTGATTCAAGCAGTAATGTTAACATTTGGTGTTTTTCTTATAATACTGGTAATCTATCGTATGAATTTGATTTCAGCATCTGAAAACTTCAGAATAGGAATGTATTGTGCATTTGGAAGTATATTTCTAGTGTACATTATTACTGCGGTAATGTGGGTAATTGGAGTCAAAGTCCCATTCATCCATTCATCCGGACCAATTGGTATTGCTTTCTCATTAATAGTGTGTGGAATTGCTGCATTAAGTTTTGTTCTTGATTTTGATTTTATCGAAAAAGGTGCAAAATTTGGTGCACCTAAGCATCTAGAATGGTATGCCGCATTTGGATTGATGGTTAGTTTGATTTGGTTATATGTGGAAATATTGCACTTACTCGCAAAATTAAGAAATAGATGAAGTAGTGATTTTTCGAAAAGTTTCAAACAGAATGCTGTTTGGCATGTAACATGGATGATGGGTTAACGGTACTCAAGGCAGGCATTGTACCCCATGAAGTAATGGACAAAAAAATGAAAGAATTGCAACTAGCAAGAATTTCAGGTGATATTTCGGATACTTTGATTTTTGTAGAACACAAAGATATCATCACAATAGGTCCAAGAGCAGTGAAGTCAGGTGTAACTATTCCTGAAGGATATAATTCTAGAAAAGTCGATAGAGGTGGGAGTATAACTTGGCATGGTCCAGGGCAACTTGTTGTTTATCCAATTTTTTTATGGAATAAAGAAGATGAAAAGAGTGTCAAATCAATTATTTCAAAACTTGAAAAGTGGGTAATTACTGCATTTGAAAAAATGGACGTAGAAGGATATAGGGACGAACGCATGATGGGAGTTTGGGTTCAAGAAAAGAAAATTTGTAGTATTGGTTTGTCATTTATGAAATGGGTTTCTCGACATGGTCTTTCCATAAATTTGAGTACACCACCGGGTAGAGTAGAATTACTAAGTGGGTGTGGGTTATCTCCAAACATTACAACAAGTCTAACTGCGATTGGATATAATCATGTTTCGCGGGAATTAATGGAAAAGTCGCTACTAGATTGTATTGAAGAATCGCTAGGTAGATCTGTAGAACATCTCAATGATTGGGAGTCCTGATCTATTATTCCGATTCAATATCCATATCTTGTTTCAAAAAAACAGACAATAATACTGTAACTAACCCAGACCCTACTAGTGCACTCACAAATACCCATAGGTTGGTCAAACCACCGTCAACAGGTGAAATTGCACCGCCATTTATTTGATCCATGGTGGGATAAATAATGTACATGACATATTGTTGTATTCCATCATAACTAGTTGCGGGTTCATATATTCCATAAGCTACTACCGATAAAATACCACAAATAGCACCAACTAACGCTGCACGTGAATCTACTCTATCCCATAGGGAAAGTAAAACAGGTAGAACTGTTGCAGCCGCAAGTAAATCTGCAAACAAGAATATGGCAAATATACTGTACCCATTTTCCACACCCCAGAGAGATAGATAGATTGCAAATGGTAGGAGAGCCAATGTAACCATACGTGCAGTCTTCAAATTCATCTTTCCATCTGCGATATCTCTACTGATTGAAGCAACCACTGCGTTTTGCAGCGTATCTGCACTAGAGCAAACTAATGCAATTCCGAGTACCACAAAGAGTGCGATGATGAACACATGAGAGTCCTCAATCAAGTAGAAAAAAGATGCAGAAGGATCTGCAACAACGCCTTGTCCAGCGACAACTGTTCCTAAGAATCCCATAATGAACATTAATGGGAAGACTAGTATTGCTGCAAACCAAGCACCTTTCTTGAGTGCTTCGTCATTTTCAGCAGCATGTGTGCGTTGCCAATTCCCCTGTGAAAACATCTCAGCTGCCGTAATCGCGAGAATTAGGGCAATACCTGCTTCAAATGATGCTTGGTTAAAATCAGAGATGCTACCGTGCGCCCAATCCCACTGCAAATCCTCAGGTGTATGTGCTTTAGCTTGATCTATCATAGTGCTAATATCTCCACTGAAAACAATCAGAAGCAATGCAATCAACAACCATAGTGCTAACCAACCTTGCCAGCGATCGGTTCTAAGAGAAGCCGGTAAACCTCCATAACTAGTATATGCGGCGGTAACTAGTGCTACGAGTAAAATCGGATATACGGGTTCCATTCCTACAAGTATATTCATCGCTCTTCCAACTGCTGTGAATTCAGCGAATAAGAACGTGAACATATAGAGGATTGAAATGATTCCAACATAGATTTGCATAGGCCGGCCTAAACGCATACGAACATAATCTGCGAGAGTTACACCTTCCGGTAATTTGGCACGAATTTTTGGACCTACGTATGCAAGCAGTAGGAAAGGCGTGGATGCAGATATCGCATATCCTAACACCTCCCAGAATCCACCGTAATATCCTACTTCTGCAGGTCCAAAGAGTAACCACATCCCCATTCCCGATGCGAACAAGCTAAGCCCTATTCTCAACCAATTTTGGCTACCTCTAGCTGAAAGGTATGTATCTTGATCTAATTCGTTTTCAGTTGATGCTTTGTAACCCACATAGCCAAAAAATCCTAGAGTGGCTGCCATCAATACATATTCAGGATAGTTCCATAGTAGGAGATATGCTATATCTATGTTCATGTTTTTTCCTCCGCTGGCATTACCCAGATCAGGTCAAAGGGTCGTCACAAATTGTGACCTCTCAGCAAAATGCTCCCCAGATAAGTTCTGCTAGTGGAAAAGATTATTCAATATTTCTATATTAATTTATACTTCGATACGATGTCTTAGTCCTCCCATTTTAATTATATATGAGATATTCACAATGAGGCTCATGCAAGGACAAGTTTCAGAAGATGGGCAGTTCATTTGGGATGGTGTGACTTGGATACCAAATCCTAATGCTGTACCACAACAACCTGCAGGGCTGAGTTTAAGCGTCACACTAGTTAGAAAAAGATGGTTTCCATCCATCAAACTAACTGTCGTCATTAAAGATATACTCAATATGCTAAACGAAGAAGTTTCTTTCTCCACAATGGCTCGTACATACACGGTAAAACTTGCAAATGGACATATTATAGGGAAGTTGCCTCTACAGGGTGTGACTGTGTTTTCAGGTGCTCAAGGGATAATTTCTTTTCCTAGCGGGCCTTCATATAATGTATTTCTCACAACTAGTTTCTTTGGACCAAAGGATTTGACAATTACCAATTGTAACGATGGTAGAAGATACATAATTAACTTCTAAACCGTGTTGCAAATTAAATTATGAACCGCAACTTAAGCAATCGTCTGCATTATCAATACTGCATGTAACATATTCTGCACCATCTTCTGTCCTGTCAATTAACCCATCCATTGTTGCTGAACGCTCTAATTCTCTTTGCTTAGCATCAACGGTGAACTTAATCGCGTCTACTGCTGCTTTAGTTCTAAGATAATACATACCGGTCTTAAGTCCACGTTTCCAACCGTAAAAGTGCATCGAGCCAACTTTTGCAGGTGTTGCATTTGTCATGTGAATATTCAAACTTTGACTTTGATCAATATATGCTCCTCTATCTGCAGCCATATTGAGTACCTGTTTCTGGCTAATCTCCCAAGTTGTTTTGTAAAGTTCCTTTATTTCATCTGGAATCTCACTTATTTGCTGTATTGACCCATTCTCCATCAAAATCTGATCTTTCAAATCCTCACTCCACAATCCAGCGTCCACTAAATCGTTTATCAGATGTTTATTCACTACTATGAATTCACCGGATAGTACTCTCCTTAGATAGATATTAGATGTAAATGCTTCAAAGCATTCATTATTTCCTAGAATTTGACTTGTTGAAGCGGTAGGCATTGGTGCAAGTAGTAATGAATTACGCAAGCCATGTTGCATTATTTCAGCACGCAAAGATTCCCAATCCCATCTTCCTGAATCAGGAACAACATCCCACATATCAAATTGTAAAATTCCCTGGCTTGCAGGTGAACCTTCAAATGTCTCATATGGTCCATCTTCCTTAGCAATTTCAAGTGATGCTGAAAGTGCTGCGAAATATATGGTTTCAAAAATATCTTTGTTTAATTTTGTAGCTGCTGCACTTTCAAATGGCATCTTAAGCATTGCAAATGTATCTGCAAGACCTTGCACTCCAATACCAATAGGCCTGTGTCGCATGTTCGAATTTCTTGCTTCCACAACAGGATAGTAATTTACATCAATAACCCGGTTCAAATTACCAGTTACGTGATATGCCACATCGAATAATTTTTGGTGATCGTATTCCATCAAGTCCCTGTTTACAAATTTAGGTAATGCTATACTTGCTAAATTACAAACAGCCACTTCATCTTCTGAAGTATATTCGACGATTTCTGTGCACAAATTTGAAGATCTGATTGTTCCTAGATTCTTCTGATTTGATTTTTCATTACAAGCATCCTTGTACAATACATATGGTGTTCCTGTTTCAATTTGTGCATGAACGACAGCATCCCAAAGTTCTCTTGCATCTACTACTCTTCTTGCTTTTCCTTCTGATTCATACTTGTAATATAGTGCTTCAAACTCTTCCCCATATGTATCGTGTAAATCCTGACACTCATTCGGACAAAATAAACTCCACTTACCATCATCTTCAACTCTTTTCATGAATAAATCCGGAGTCCAAAGAGCATAGAATAAATCTCTTGCCCTCATTTCTTCTTTACCATGATTCTTTCTCAAGTCTAAAAATTCGAAAATATCGGGGTGCCAAGGCTCAAGATATATTGCCATGGAGCCCTTTCTCTTCCCCCCACCTTGATCCACATATCTTGCTGTATTATTGAAAACCTGCAACATTGGTACGAGACCATTACTTGTACCGTTTGTCCCTTTGATGTAGGAGCCTTTTGCTCTTATTTGGTGTATCGAAAGTCCTATGCCTCCAGCTGATTTTGAAATCAACGCACATTGTTTAAGTGTATCATAAATACCATCCAAAGAATCATCCTGCATTGTAAGTAGAAAACAACTTGACAATTGGGGTTTAAGAGTTCCTGCATTGAATAATGTGGGAGTTGCATGAGTAAACCAACCCTGACTCATCAAATCATAAGTTTTCAGAGCCCTATCTAAATCATCAGAGTGTATACCAGCTGCCACTCTCATCAGCATATGTTGTGGACGTTCTGCAACTTCACCATACAATTTTAGAAGGTAACTTTTCTCAAGTGTCTTAAATCCAAAATAATCATAATTGTAGTCCCTGGAATAATCTACGTGTCCATCTAGAACTTCCTTATTCTCCATTATGAAAGTGTAAATCTCTTCAGAAATAAGTGGGGCGTGTTTGCCAGTTTCAGGGTCTATGTATTCTCTAAGATCTGTGATTACATCACTGAACTTTTCTTTCGTATCTCTATGTAAATTTTCAACAGAGATTTTTGCTGCAAGCATACCATAATCAGGGTGATTTGCTGCAAAGGATGCTGCAGTTTCAGCCGCCAATTTGTCAACTTCTCTTGTACTAACACCATCATATAGTCCTTCAACTACATTTTTTGTAACTAAACCTGTATCTACCCAATCTGTATTTAGCCCGACTGCTAGTTTGTTTAATTTCTCCAAAATTGCATCAAAACGAACGTCTTCTCTTTCACCTTGTCGGTTGATTACTTGTAGTCCCATTTTCTCACCATTTTGTCCTTTATTTGTTCGTTCAGAAGTGCTCAGTAACACTCCGCTTTCGCGGGGGGCTTTAGAAGTCTTCCTCTAAAGAGAACCGTTCCTGTA
>CAYSJV010000086.1:0-6827 GCA_964431435.1 uncultured Candidatus Poseidoniales archaeon | reverse complement strand
TCTTCTGGACGACCACTTGCTCGTTGTCGTTGATCGCGTCGAAGGGGCAGTAGATCCCGCAGCAGGAGCAGTTGATTCTAAGTCATCCATGGGGCCAACACTGGATGGTAGAATAAAACCAGATATGGTGGCACCAGGAGTTTCATTGTGTTCTGCTAGAGCACAAGAAGCAACACTTTCTGTTGGAGGTAGTTGCTCTAGTGCAGTACATCCAGATGGTAGTGACAAATACATGTCGCTCACGGGATCCAGTCAAGCAACCCCAGTTGCATCTGGCGCAGCATTACTAGTTAGGCAATTTATGAGGGAGGAACATACAGTTGTTGCTGAAAGTGATTTGATTCGTGCAATTTTGATAAACGGTGCAAAGGATTTGGGTACGCCAGATATCCCTAACCCCTCCGAAGGATGGGGACAGCTTGATCTGGAACAATCCCTTAATCCAAAATATCAAGAAACAAACCTCAATATGTGGTATGACTCTTCTCGTTCATTGTTGCCTGGAAAATCATTACTATACACATATGATTTTGATATTTCAACTGGCTTAGATATTACATTAGTTTGGAATGATTTGGCAGGCTCAGCAAGTGCCTCCTCAACAGCCCCCCGTCTTGTTAATAATCTAAATCTCAAATTAATTTCCCCCGATGGTACAGTGTTTAACGGCAATGTATTTTCTAGTGGATTTTCAATTATGGGCGGTACTAATGATGTTCTAAATAATGTAGAAAGAATAAAATTATCGCCAGGTCAAATATCCACGACAGGGTTATGGACAGTTGAAGTATCACATGCTGGAGGAGCCGAACAAGAGTTCGCACTTGTGATATCTGGAAGTGGTTCATCTTCACCTCAACCAGATTTGGCAGTTGATGCTGGAAGTATTTGGATAAGTTCTCCTTCTCCTTTAGTTAATGAGAACCTTTTGATAAGGACAAGCTGGTTTAATCAAGGCACAGCGCCTACAGATACATACAGAGTTAGTTTAACAGATACAACCACAAGTGTAGAATTGAGCAACATGTCGATGAGTGCTTTAGTTGGAGGGAACTTTGATACTTTCCAATTCACCCATCAGTTTGTTCAAACCGGTCAACATACACTCAAACTCAGGTTAGATGTAATGGATTCTGTAACTGAAATTAATGATTTTGGTACAGGAGTAAATAACAACGAATTTGAATTACAAGTGAATGTTGCAGCAGAAGGAATTAGAATTGTTCCTTTGAAGGCTGACGGTACAATCCCAATTTCCTCTGAATTGAGTTTAGCATCCCAACGTGATTTGGATCCAACCTCCGAAACACAAAAAACTTTTGAGATACATTTGCAACATGAGGGCACTGCATCAGAAACAGTTCAGCTTTCAGTATCCCCGGTACTTGGATACGACCCTTCACAACCCAATATGCTTCTCCCTACAGCAGACACTTGGAGTTATGAGGTAAATGAAACCGGTCCATTCGTCATGCCTCCTCTCGGGACTGAAGGCTCAACAAAAAAATTGAGTATTACTTTGAATAATCTCGATGCTGATTTGGAGTCAGACATAATTGCTAGTGCAGGAATTGTAATAGTGGATGTTACTGCAAAATACCAAAATGATCCATTGGTTTCACATACTGTCAGATTGAGGGTAGATGTAGATAGAATCGATGATGTAACTGTCGCACTAGCAGGAACAGATTCAGCAACAGCCCAACCCAACCAATGGGCTACATTTTCCTATTCAGTAATGAATAGTGGAAATGCGCCTGCAACTTTTAAGTTAGATTGTAATTCTGAAAATAATTGGAATGTCAGAGTTGGTGATAGTACCTCGAATAGTTTGACATTTGAACCCTTGAGTCAAGGACAGTTTTTATTCAAAGTAGTTAAGGTGAAAATACCACCAGTAATTGACAGTAGCCCTGCAGCAGGCACCACAGATAGCATATCTTGTGAACTTACAAGTTTAGATAGTGTAGACTTGCAGCATTCTGAACAGATAACCGTAGTTGTTGATCCTCTAGTAGATTTTGAAGTAGATATAATTGATCAATTTGGAGATATATTTGGCATTTCATCACTTGCATCTGATAGGATAGTAAGCAACGGAGATCGATTTAATATTACGCTAGATATCACTAATGTTGGAAATGTTGAATTAGATTTGGATATTAATGTTCAACAAAGTGATAGCGATTGGTGGATGAACTTACAAGATGGTCAGTCCAGTGATAGTAATTCATTATCTGTGAATATACAATCTAGTCAGACTGGAACATTATTACTAGATGTCTCAGTTCCAATTGTCGCAGAAATGGGTTCAGTCAATATGATTATATTTACTATCACAGATAATATGGGTACTACCAAAACAAATACAACTACATTTAGGCTAGGGGAAATAATTGATTTGAGATTTGCAGCCGCAGAATCCCCCGAAATCTTAGTAAATTTAGGAGAAGGAGGTTTATTTGAATTAGAGGTTCAAAATCACGGTAATACCGATATTGATATAGTGTGGGAATTAAAGGATTATCCTAATGATTGGAATGTTTCTTTTTATTCTAATCCACCTTTATTCATGACAATGCAAACTGAATTGAATATGGGTATTTTTGTATCTGTGCCTGCAGGTACAGTTAATGGGTTGGCAGGTCAGATAAGCCTTAGTGCCACGGCAATATCTCCTACTGGAATAAATGAAACAGTAAACCTCACTCTTCCCGTATTCGTGGATCAAACTTGTTGGCTAGTATTTAGTACTGAAGAAACAAGTTTACTGGAATTAGTATCTGTAAAAAAGGCAACAGAACTATCTAATAGCATGACAATAAGAAATGATGGGAACTCTATTTGTCAATATTCTCTCACGTCAGAAGTGCCAACTGGTTGGATTCTTGAAACATCAGATATTGTTGACTTACAACCGGGACAAAGTGCAGAAATATTCTATTCAATAATACCTGGTGCAGATTCTGAAAGCGGATTAGACAAATTGATATTTGGAGTGGAACATTCAGGAAGTAACTCAGATGAGATAGTAATGTATTCCGAAGGACTTACCATAACAATTTCTTCTACTTCTTCAAAAGAAAACTCAGGCTTATTTGGTTCCCTTTCACCTTCTGAAAGTCTCATTGTCTTCTTTACCCTAATTGTTGTAATAATACTGGCAGTATTAGCAGTACGCAAAGTAGGAATCAATAGTAGTGATGTAGACACTCAACTGGTGGCAATAGATACTATCACATCCATGTCTGACATTGAATCACGCAGAGATATGGTGATGTCAGCAGGAGATAAAGAAGAGGATCAGGTTTCGGGTTCAGTTTCAGCCTCTGAAATTGCTGCAGCACTTCATCAGGGTTCTCCTTCATTACTAGTCAATGAGCCTTCCATCAAAGACCCTCCAAAAGGACTACCGCCTCTTGGTAAGGTGCCAAAAGGGTCACCACCTCCTTTAGTATCTCAGACCCCACCTAAAACGGCTCCACCGATTGATGCATTTAGTACAGATAATGGCCCACCTTTGCCATCTACAGGATTACCTTCAGGATGGACCATGGAACAATGGAAACATTATGGTCAAGCATGGCTTGAACAACAAAACAAGTAACCTCTACATTGCGGAGAGGTGAAAAGAATAACTATGTTCGGAGGTACTATGGCAAGTATTGTTTTGTTTGGACCCCCTGGTGCAGGTAAGGGTACCCAAGCCGCTTCAATAGTAAAGGCTACAGGTAAACCACAAATTTCCACAGGAGATATGCTGAGGCAAGCAGTTAGTGCTGGAACTGACTTGGGGAATGAAGCACAAAAATATATGTCAGCTGGACTATTAGTGCCTGATGCTATTATCATCGGATTAATTGAAGAACGAATTAAGCAACCTGATGCATTAAATGGGGTTCTATTTGACGGGTTTCCTAGAACAATCCCACAAGCTGAGGCTTTAAACGATATTACTGAAGTTTCACAAGTGATTGCAATAGAAGTTCCAGATGAGAACATAGTTGAACGAATTGTAGGTAGAAGAATGGATTCAGAAACTGGAGAAATTTACCATGTCACATACAATCCAGCACCCGAAGAAATATCTCACCGCCTTGTACAACGTAAGGATGATAATGAATTAACAGTTAGATCTCGTTTGGAAGCATATCACCAGCAAACATCTCCTCTTGCAGAATTCTATGAATCAAAAGGAATCTTGTTAAGAGTCAATGGAGATCAATCAATAGCAGACGTGTCAAATCAAATACAAAAATTGCTATGATGAGGGTTCGAGATGCGCAAATCAGAACGAAGAAAAAATGCTAACGAGGCACAGGCAATGCTAGTTGAACGTATACTAAGTAAGCCAACTATGTGGTCTGATGCTATTATAGAATCTTCATCTAAATTATTGTGGAATATCTCTAGGAGACATAGGCAATCAATGCCATATGAAATCAAGCATTGGATCTGTAGATCATGCAAAAACTTGCTACGCCCAGGCGTTACTGCCAGGGTGAGGTTGAAAGGGAAGATAAGAAAAATCACTTGCTTGAAATGTGGGAAAATAAGAAGATTTGTTTGTAAAATAAATGAGGGAGGGAACTAATTTGTCAGAGGTTCCAAAACGTATCACAAGATTAGCATCTAGTGATGGTTTAGCAATCACTTTGCGAATAGGGAAAGAAGGCTTAGGTGAAAACATAGTATCTGAATTAAACTCCCAATTAAACTCAAATATTTTAGTCAAAGTCAAAGTCAACAAATATATCTATGATCGACAAGGGAAGGCTGATTGTTGGGCAGAACTATCTAAATTAACAAATTCAAAATTAGTTATGGCCAAAGGAAATGTTGCAGTATTTTATCGAACATAGTGTGTATTTCCATAACACTCATACCTATGAATCAGTTCCAATGAGTTCAGGTGTAGTTATGGCTGTAGTTGCTCCAGAATGGATTACTTCATTACTTGGCGCTTTAATGTTAGCAATTTTAGTGGCTATGGGTGTAAGATGGATCAGGTTACCATATACTATTGCGCTTGTACTTGTCGGTTTACTAATCGGTATGTTAGGCCCTTGGTTTCCAGCTGGTGAAGCATTTCAGGGAATTTTATCTGCCGAAGTTATTTTGTTTTTGATGCTCCCACCTTTGTTGTTTCAAGGAGCAGCTACAATGGATTTAGGTAAACTAATGAAAAATTGGAAATCTATCTCTTTATTAGCGATTCCTGGTGTACTTATTTCATCAACTGTAATCGGTATAATATCTTGGAAATTAATCTGGCCTGATGAAGGATATAATGGGCTGATGTATGGTTTGCTTTTGGGTAGTATACTTGCTGCAACAGATCCAGTATCAGTATTGGCGTTATTCAAGAAGTTGGGTGCACCCAAAAGGCTTACAGTTTTGGTTGAAGGTGAATCACTTTTCAATGATGGAACTGCAGTCGTACTGTTCAACATATTACTTCTTGCAGTTCTTGCAGAAAAAGCAGGAGTTGGCTTATCTACATCCGAACTCTTTATTTCAGGAATAGCCCAATTCTTTTATGTTATTTTGGTAGGGCTTCTTGTTGGTTTAGTTGGCGGAGTAATGTCTAATTGGCTATTGGTTAGAAGCCAAGATCACCTGGTTGAAATTTCGATTACAGTAGCTCTGGCTTTTGGAACATTCCTATTAGCAGAATTATTCCACGGCAGTGGTGTTATTGCTGTAGTGGTTGGTGGGTTGCTTGTAGGTAATCACGGCACACGTTCAGGTATGACTGCAACTGCAAGAGTAGGCTTACATCATTTTTGGGAGGTTGCTACTTTCTTGATTAATGGCATATTGTTCTTACTTATTGGATATGAACTTCAAAATGCATTTACATTTAATCAGCAAACACTACTTCTAGGTATGACAGGTATATTTGCAGCTTTGATTGGTAGAATTGTAATCTACCCTCTTATTTTGCTGGCAAATCTATACGAAAGCAACCCAATTCCTGTGGGTTGGAGACATACTATGTATTGGGCTGGATTACGTGGTTCAATCCCAATTGCACTTTTACTATTAATTGCTAATATGACTACACATTCGACAAGTTTTGAGATTGGTGGAGATGTATATGGTACAACTTTCCCAACAGACAAATATCATGATATGTTAGTCATGTCATTCAGTGTAGTTTTATGGACACTTATAGTTCAGGGGTTGAGTTTGAAACCTCTTATGAATGTACTAGGGGTTGGTACAAAACTCCATGAAAAAGAGCGCTCATATGAGGTTGCACTGGCAGAGACAATTGGAGCTAGAACCGCCCTCTTAAAACTAGAAGAAATGCACTCTAAGGGTTTGATTTCTGAGTTGGACATGGATAGGATGTGGGCAATATATCAAAATCGATTAGTTTCAGCACAAGAGAGTATGTTACACTTCAGTGATGAAAACAAAATACATGAACAAAGAATTGAGAATGCAAGAAGAGAATTGTTGTTAGCACAGATTACCACCATAAGAGAGGCCGAGATGGGAGGTTTACTTTCAAGTAGTGTTGCGAATCAAGCTATATCTGCACTTGATGAAGAATTACACTTAAGCGAGGAGAAAGAAGAATTGCAGAGGTCAGAACCTAAGGAGTCCGATATCAAACTCGATGATCCAGATGATTTACCCCCTGCCTCTTTCGCGAAGATGCTGCCCCCCGTTGCTGAAGAGATATTAGATATTGAAAAAATAGTAGAAGATGAATAAAATATCTATTAAGTAGTTCTTTTTGGGTCGTTGTATGGACTCAAGTCATGTTGTTTTAGGGATATTTGTAATAAGTTTTGTATTGATACTTTCAGAAAAGT
>CAYSJV010000085.1:0-6827 GCA_964431435.1 uncultured Candidatus Poseidoniales archaeon | reverse complement strand
TCACCTATACCCGCCTCAATTGCTGACTTCTCGAATGCTTTCCACTTTGCACGACTTCCTATGACTCCTAAGTGAGATGTCCGAAACCCATTTTTCTTTGCATTTTGTATTAGTTTCAATAATCCGATAAGCCTTAATTCATCTTCTTTCCAATCGTGGCCGAGTAAATATATGTGGCTAAATCGTGAAATTGATTTTTCATTTTCCATTGTAATGAATTCTTCAATACTACCTGAATGTAATTCACTAGCAGTTCGAAATTTGTCATTACTTGCATATTCATCTCTAGTATCTTGAACCGAATATTTCCAGTCCAAATTTCTGCAAGTATCTCCAATTGCCTGGGCTACGTGCCCTCCACCCATCAAGAGAATATGTGGCATAGGATGAATCACTTCCACAGATAGGGTGACTTTGCCACCACATAAACTGTCTAGTGGCACAGTTTCATACCCTTTTGATCCTTTATACAATTGATATGTGATAACTTCTCCATTTTCTTCATCCTCCTCATTCAGCATTTTGACTAATTTTTCAGTAACTTGTAATTCAAGCCCAGCACCACCTATTGTACCAAATTGTTCTCCCATAGAATTTATTGCCATTTTTGCACCAGGTTTTCCAGGCACTGAACCAGAAGCAGTCACTACAGATGCTAAGGCAACTGCACAACCATGGTCAAGTTGACTCACCGTCCACTCTAACACATTCTGGGACATCAGGTATCGCAGGCATAACTAATAGATGTGATTTATCTTCTCAATAATCTAAAGTTTTACCAAATTCATCTAACATTTCAATATCTTTTTTTGTATCAACATTTAGGTGCAAATACGGATCATTTACCCTAACTCGATGAGTCTTGAAAATGGTTCTTAACGAATCATCTGGTTTTGCATTCCTTATGGAATCAAGATCATTGCCTACAATCAGAACTGGGTGACCTCCCCTATTATCTTTCATTGGACAACAACTTTCTTCATGTTTTAACAATTTTAGCAATGTATCTTCTGACCACCCAGGTCTATCTACTGGTACAACTAATATTCTGTTAACAGAATCAAATGAGGATATAGCAACTTGTAGAGAACCTGTTCTTCCATTTTCAGGCTCTTCATTGATGCAATAATCTACATCAGCGTATACCTCTATTATTTGGTCGACATCATCTTCCAAATCTTTTCTTGTAACAACTATGATTTGGAAATCACCAACATTTCTTAATCTTTCAATTTGAAGTGCAAGAAGGGGCCTTTCACATACTTCTATCAGTGCTTTTGGCTCACCCATCCTTTTAGAATCTCCTGCGGCTAGAATTACACATAGTGGCTCGGTCATGATGTCCCCAAGCCACATCACGATTTGTTTTTTTGATTGCTTTTGCATGCAAAGTGCTTTTTCTATCCACTAGTTCGCATTGCATAATGGTAGACCTCCAATTGAGTGAAGAGCAACAAATGTTGAGGGAACTCGCAAATGAATTTGCTAGTGAAGAGGTACTACCAAATGCAGAAAAATGGGACGCAGAGAGCCATTTTCCAAAAGAGGCAATAAAGAAAGCAAGTGATTTAGGCCTCTTAAGCATACATATTCCTGAGAAATATGGTGGAGGCGGACTGGGTTCTTTCGAGGAAGTATTGATTTTGGAAGAGTTTGGTTGGGGAGATCCAGGTTTTGCAACTGCAAGTGGTAGTACAATGCTTGCGAGTTATCCAATAATGACTGGTGGTACTGATGAGCAGAAAGAAAAGTATCTTTCCAAAACTGCAGAAGGTGTAATTGCATCTTATGCAGTAACTGAACCAGATGCAGGAAGCGATGTTCAAGGTATCAAAACTACAGCAGTTAAAGATGGAGATGAGTACGTAATAAATGGCAGAAAAATGTGGATTACAGGTGCTGGACATGCAGATTGGTTCTTCGTTCTTGCATACACTGACCAAAGTAAAGGTTACAACGGTATGTCTGGATTTATTGTAGATGCAAATACTGATGGTTTTTCTCTAGGTAAAAAAGAAATTAACATGGGTCAGAAATGTTCTGATACCCGCTCAATCATTTTAGAGAATGTAAGGGTACCTAAGGAGAATTTAATTGGTGGAAAAGAAAATGATGGTTGGATGAATGCTATGAAAGCCTTTGATCTATCAAGACCCACAATTGCCTCACACGCAGTTGGGAATGCTAGAGGAGCGATGGAAGAAGCATTACAATATTCTAATGAAAGACAAGCATTTGGAAAACCAATATACAATCATCAAGCGATTAAATTTTCAATTGCAGATATGGCAACAAAAATTGATGCTGCACGTTTATTGACATGGAGAGCCGCTTTGAAATCAGATCGTGGTGAGAGAAACACGCTTGAAGCATCACATGCTAAGAGGTTTGCAGCAGATATAGCTATGGAAATTACTACAGATGCAGTACAGGTTTTTGGTGGGTATGGATATTCAGAAGAGTATCCTGTGGCGAGAAGAATGCGTGGTGCCAAAGTGGTCCAAATTTTTGAAGGCTCAAGCCAGATTCAGAGATTGATTATTGGAAGAGAAATAGCAAAAGATTTGTAATTTACAAATAGTTATTCTTCAGATAGAATAAATTCTGCTTTGTTTCTACTAAATAGAGCTATACCGCCATTTATTGAGATTAACAAAATACCGATGCCAATTGTTATGAAACCACCACAAATTGTTGCAGTATATTCGTCAACCAGGGATTTTTCACCACCTTCTCCTTCTTTGACAAAGAGAACCTCCTCTGTTGCATTAAATGTGATTCTGCATGGACAATGATGTGTTTCAAATTGTCCATATTCTATCCATTCATATTCGCAATCTTCCAATTCATTTCTATTTACATCTTCACATCGTTCTTCATCGAATATCTCGGTCCCATTATCATTGATTATTGAAATATCATTTACTGAACCACCCTTCTTGATGAATAATTCATATGTTTCATCAGAAGGCAATGGAATTAATTCATCATTTGTAGAATTCATCCTCCATTCTGCATTTTCTTCAGGTTCAAGATATATTTGTTCAGCAGTAGTCCCGGCTTTGATTAGTAAGGTCATACCTAGAAGAATGACTATACTACCCACAGAAACTATCCCTTTGTTCATAGATATGCGTGAATTCTCTCACAAATGAAGTTTGAGGGTTATTTTAGCCCGAAATGCAGTGTTTTCTATGGAATTAAGTTGGACCGATCATTCCAATATGCTCCATATATAGGGCCATTAAAAAGATAGCATAGAACGCAATTAAACCGATACCTTCCCTTCTGTTAAATTTGAATCCAGTCCACATAAAAAATAGACACCAAATTACTCCTCCAATAGTGAATGGAATTATTATCCAAAGAGTAAGGAACCATGCTTCTTGCCCAATAACCATTGGATTAATCAAAGCCCCTATTCCTATAGACAAAAGTGGATCTGTAATATTAGAACCAATTAAAGTGCCAACAGCAACTCCCTGAGATCTCTTTGATGCCATTAAAGCCACAGTTAGTTCAGGTAGTGATGTACCTATTCCTGAAACAGTTGAACCAACTACTGCGTGGGGCACTTTCAATCGGTAAGCGATATCACTGGCTGCAACGATTAATTGATTTGATGCATATATTGCTAATGCTAACCCTACAACAACCATTACAAGATAAGCTCCAGCAGTCCAACTTATCTCATTGGATCCTTTTACATCTTCAATAATTTCAGATTCTTCAGTTCTAATTTTATCTTTATTTCTCAGAAGATATGTGATATATAGGGCATACACGAGTATCAAAATCAAACCTTCCAACTGTGATAATGTGCGTCCAGTACCGATGAATAATGAAAGAAGAAGAACGGCTAATAACATAATTAAACCATCTCTTTTCAACCAAGCCGGTCTTATATCAAGCGGTCTAACGAGGACAACAATTCCAAGAATTAATGTTATTTGAACTAGTACTGATCCATAGATATTTCCTATCGCAAATTCACTTAGTGCAGATCCTGATGTTCTAGCTTCAAATGATGCAGTGCTAGTAACTAGTATCTCGGGTAAAGAGGTACCGATTGAAACTATAGTAAGGCCAATGACTACTTCTGCAATACCTGCTCTACGCGCTAACCCCTTTGCCCCTTCAATAAAAAAATCTGCTGAAGTAACCAATAATGCCACAGACATTACTATCAAAATCATACTAACACTTGCATTTTTTGTGTTTAATTCAACTGTAGTGAAGTTAATCACATAAAGCATGATAAAAAGAGTACCAAGAATAAATATGGTATTCCAATGAAGAAGCCCCATTATCCCCATGGATTTATCTTCTAGGGCCTCTTTGTTCATTTCTGCCATTGAAATCGATTAAATGTGGGGTATATATTGTGCTTCCCTTGTTTCGAAAGTAAAATTCTCAATAATCCAATGAAATTAGAACTTGCATATCAATTATCTGAATTACTAATTTGAGTGATAACTGATCTAAATTCAGAAATTGCTCTTCTGTGATCTACTATCTCAGCATGCTTTTGTGCCCTTTTCCCCATTTCTTCTCTTTTTTGATATAACTCTTTCAAACTGTACGTTATTTCTTCTAGGTTAGCATTTTTTGCTACAACAAACCCTCCTTCACCAACTGCTTCTTTTTGTGAACCGATATCTATCGATAACGTTGGTATTTTGAAAATTCCAGCCTCATTGATTACCCTTCCCCAAGTGCCCAATGAATTTACCATCAACATATGAATATCAACTATGGGAAATGCATCTTCAGGAGAGGTATTTCCATGAAAAACAGTGTTTCCTAAATCCTTAAGAGAATCAATGTAATGACCTTGTCCAAAAATGTGGATTTCAAGTTCAGGCCACTTATTTTTTAAGTAAGGGAATAATTTTTTGTAAAGATCATGACCTTTCTCAGGAACAATACCCATTATACCTACTCTGGGGGTCAAGTGGCTACCTTCTTCTTTACGTTCTGCCATTGATGAACTGATTCTTTCTTCAATATATTCAAGTGATTTGAAGCGTGAAGTGAAGTTTATCGGTAAATGTACAACTTTAGTGGATTTCAATTTAAATTGCTTATTTAATTGATTAATTAACCCTTTACCAGCACCAATTACTACATCTGCACTTTCTAAAGATTCACGATAAAGTTCAGTATTTGTTATTTGTATATTATCTCTAACAAATATTGCATGAGGTATATCCAAATTTCTAAATGCGTTGCAAGCACCTATTGACCAAGTTAATTGAGTCACACCTACTAATTGTTTATTTTCTAACGCACATTTATCTTTCAGGCCAATTAATTCATTTTCTACCCATTTCCCAAATTGTTTATTTCTTTTGACAATATGTTTGCGGTATATATTTGTATTTCGCGCTCCAGTTTTTTTATTTCTAAAACGCCATGCCAGCCCGGACCAAAGATCCTCTACTGGTAAATCAATACATTTTCTTTCAATGCGATTATTTCCTTGACTCCATTCAGAGTCTCCCCTATCACTAGATTGTAGTATCTTAACCCCCCAAGAAACTTCTGAACTTTTTTCCGGATTTTCAATGAAAGGTATGTATTGAGGGGCATTTTCCGAAAGCGGCCCAGGTTCCACAATACCTTGGAGTAATAATGAGAGACTCATTTCAGCCCCCCCTACCACGGGATCTAAATCCCTTAATGCAGCACATATTATACCGCTCATCAATCCCCCTCAAATCATCTTCACCTATCAAAACAAGCCCTACATGAGACATATTTTGTCAATTTAACAGTAGAAAAGAAAAACCCGTGCACCTTGGAATGGGTAGGGATGGAGATGCAGGAAGAAACATTTTCTCTTAATTCACAGACTAAGAATATGCGTATTCTATTATTTTTCAGCGTCATATTTTCATTTATTGTAGTAGTTACTTCTTGGCTTATTCATCTCAATTCAGGGCGTTCTCGGATTTTTCTTCCATTCATTTCAGAGACAGACACTGATTTTCTCGAAGGAACAATCTTCAGTATTGGTTTGACGATTGTGGGTTTAACATATCCAATTTTAGGATGGTATTTTTATCGTTCAAAAAAATTAGAATTAAAAAATTCTGATTGTGGAGAAACTCAAGAATTGTTGAATAAGATAGCATTAGGAGTGAGTTTCTTTCAAGCCATTAGTATCATTTTAGTATCTAATCTTGCTTGGTTCAAATATCCTATACTTCATGCGATTTTTGCAAACTTTACATTTTCAGGGGGACTTCTTTGGGCGGTCTTGTATCACAAATTGGATTACGATATAGATAAGACCAATAGTACAAAGAGAAATTACTATGATTTACGTAGTAATTTGTTCGTAGTTTGGTTTGTAGGAATTGGATTAATGTTAGTAGGATTTGTCTCAGGGTTAAGCCAAAACCCCGATTTATTACAAACTCTTGATTTCAGTAGTGTAAGGACTGATATGCTTGTAGCAGCAATAGGTGAATGGATTATGTTTCTAGCATCAATAGTGGTATTTGCTACATTTTATGAAGATTTAATCGACTTAGATTAACTTTTATGGCAATATTTTCTCAATTGCATCAATAATATTTTCAATATCCACCAATGTGTAATCTTCCAATGGTGGTGAAAATGGAACAGGTGTATCAAGTGAACCTAATACCAATGGAGGAGATTCTAATTTCCAGAAACATTCTTCAATAATACGGGATAGAACTGTATGGCCAAAACCACCAGTCCATTGCCCTTCTTGAACTACAATTACTCTACCTGTTCTTGAGACTGATTCAACACATGTTTTCGCATCAAAAGGAATCAATGTTCTTAGGTCAATT
>CAYSJV010000084.1:0-6862 GCA_964431435.1 uncultured Candidatus Poseidoniales archaeon | reverse complement strand
CATACCAACAAGTTCAACAACAGCCTCAACAAGCATACCAACAAGTTCAACAACAAATCCAAGTCGAGGAGAAACAACCACTTGAACAGCAGAAGCTAAGCAATGCATTCGACTCATTATTGGGTGGTTCTAGTCCAAAAGTTGAGGAAAACTCTGCACCTGAAATAAAACCAGAACCAAATCTAATCACAAATGAACAAAAACCTGAAATGTCTAAAAAATCAAAAAGTGATGAAATGCCACAATTAACTTGTATTATTACAGGAAAGATGCTTTCATTATCAAATAAAATACATGAATGTAAAGGGTGCGGAGGATATGCAGAACTAGATGCAACTGATGGAATCAATTCATGCCCACGATGCAGATATCAGTGGTGAATAGGCAAGCATTTCATACTGTGATGCAAGCGATTTTCATGGCGGATATAGCGGGATGGTATTTTCTTTTATTTTTGGTTGCTTTTTGTGGGCCTGCCAGTTGGTATACTAGGAACTTTACCAAAAATAAAGAACTGCTAAAATTATTTGTCAGCATTGGAGTGATTTCAATGATTGCGCTTCTTATTTGGACATTGCAGATGTGAGAGGATATTATGGCTGAAAGTGTGAGTAAATTAGTAGAAACTGAACTTCATGAATTAGCAAAAAAATACCCTGTAAGACTTCCAATCTGGTGGGCGAGATACGGTGAAAAAAAGGATAATCTAGACGGACTAAAAGGTGTCACGGGAAGGAATGTGATGATTCGACACATCAAAGTATACGCAAAAGGTGGAATAATAAGGAATTTTTATGGCCTTTTTGAAAGACTACTACAAAAATTACTCAGAGCCCCTAAAGTTCTAAGAAGGCCTTTGTATGACATGAATAGCCTACTATGGGAATTATCAAATGGACACAGAACTTTTGCTGAAATTTGTGAAGTTTTAGATGATGTATTCCAGGAAGAAATTGCACCTGTTCATGAAAGGACTGCTGCGTCTATTAAAAAATTTGAAACATTAGGTATGATGATCATACTTGATTCTGAGTTTGAAGAGATATGGCCAACTGGACCTGGTTTTGATATAAAGGGTGAATTACCTATCCCTGAAGAAATACTAGAATTAGATTGGAGTGAAGAAGAGTAGCGCTCTCTTCAACTACTGAAAAGTACTGCTGTATCAATAACTGACTGAACTAGGCCTACTAATCTATCATTTAGTTCATCATCAACTAAATTTCCTGAATCATCAAATGCTTTCTTTATGTTTGCAACTGCTAATTGTTCGGGTATAGCCCAACCATGAATCCACCTAACACAAATACGTAATTGATTCAAGGTGTTGGAATTTGATTGTCCCCCAAGTGTAGACATTAATCCAAATGGTTTGCCAGAAACATGCTTGGAATATAGCCAATCCAGTTGGTTTTTCATGACACCTGACATGCAACCATGATATTCAGGAGAAGATATGATATATCCATCACAAGATTCTGCGATTTCTTGAAATTCCTTGACGTACGCATCGTCCCAAGATCCTTTGTCTCCAACCAAGGGCAATGGTTTCTCATTTAAGTCCCAAAATATTGTCTCCACACCCAGTTTTTTAGCGTGTCTCAAAGCCAAGGAAACCAATTTACCATTACTTGAATCGGTGCCAAAACTTCCAGATAAACCTAGTATGGTTAACTTTGATTTCTTTTCGCTCATGGTTTGCGCAATTCATAGTCTTAGAAAACTGTTAGCATGTATATACAAAAACGCCCGTGGATGGGTATATTTGAAATGCAGAAGATGTCGAGCAGGTTATACCGAACCCTATTCGGCGGGCGACAGAAAGAAGATTTTGGTGATTTAATGACAGATGATGATGAAGGAAATTTAGCAGAGGATGCTGTAGCGCTTGTCTCAGAAGGAGAAATGTTGGCAAATGAGGGGAAATTAAATGATGCTCTACAACTTTTCAATAAAGCAATTAGTATGGATCCAGCAAATGGGATGGCGTGGTTTAATAGAGGCGTGATTTTAGATTCGAAAGGGGATATAAAAGGTGCCAGACAATCATTTGAAATCACTTTAGATCTTGAAAAAAATCATGGTCCTGCCGCTGCAAATTTAGCAATTACACTCGACAGACTGGGACATAGTGATGATGCGTACAAATATGCCACCATTGCACTCGGGGCATACCCTGCACATCCATTATTGACTGCAATGATTGACAAATATTCTGGAAAGGTTGCTCCAGTTAAAGAAAAGGATTGGGAGGATGTTAGTGGGTGGGGCTCATCAAGAGATACGCCAAACCAAATCACTTCATTGATGGAATCAGGAGTAATAACATCTGTATTGATGTCTCCAGAAAAAAATGAAGGTGGAATTAAAATTACGGAAGTTTCAGAAGATGAACCAGAACTGAAAAGTGAGGGTGAATATTCATTTGATGATACAGAAATTACAGAAGTAATGGCTGAACATGGTATTGATGACATTAACACATTGATTATGGAAGGTCGATTGCATGATGAAGATGCGAACTACCACCTTGACAAAGAAGAATTAGAGTCTGCAGCAAAAACAATAGAAGTTATTCAACGGATGTCTCCTAATGAAATAGAAGTGGATGATGTACAAAATAATCCAGTAATTACTACAGAAACTCCTGAACAAAAAAAGTATGATTATGATGAAATTTCTGAAAGTGCCATGGATCTATTGAAATCTGGTAATCCTCAAGGTGCTTATGATTCTATTAAAGAACATCTAGAAGGAGGTGGGAGTGAACATCCAAAAATGTGGACTGTTGCTGGTGGGTCATTAGCTCGAATAGATAGGATGAGTGATGCTATAGCCGCATTTAGTAAATCAGTAGTGCTCGATCCAAAAAATGCACAAGCTTGGTACAACCTTGGTGTTCTCCAGGAAAAAAGTGGTGACGTGAAAAGTGCTACAAACTCAGTAATGAATGCCATACAAATAGATGAAAGTTATGAAAAAGCCGCAACAAAACTAGTAGAATATGGTAATGTAACTGGAGACATAGGTGCATCATTAGATGGAATGAAGGCTCTTCTGAAGATAAATCCTCAGCATAATTGTAGACTCGAATTTGCAAAAATGCTAATTGAGATTGGCGAGGGTGAAGAAAAGGTCATGCAATTTGTAAGAGAATTACCAATTACCTTACCAGAAGGACCCGAATTAGCCAAGGATGCCTTGAACCATTTAAATGCAAACAATGGATTGGTTGAAGGAATGTTAGTGGCAAGAGCACAAACATTAACTGGTGATATCTCAGAAGCAATTTCAATGTGGAAAAATATGCTCACATTGGATAAAAACAACAAGGATATTTGGAATGGTTTGGCGACTTCATTAGATGCTGCTGGAGAATCTGATGCTGCTGCCAAGTGTAGAAATAAAGCAGGAATGTTGGATGTCAGTGGTGAAAAATTAGATGAGGCAAATGAGGTGTTTGCAAATACAACAACTAGTGAAGAAAAAAAAGAGGAACCTGAGAAACTGGCAGAACCTGAAAACGACAAAATGAATGAATTACTTTCTACGCCTGTAGAGCAACCAAAGAAAGAGGTGATTGTAGAAGAAAATCCACAAGTAGATTTGGCAATGGCGGCACTAGATGCAGCACAGCGCAGTACGCAAGTAGAATCAGCAGATTCAAATTCTAACTCAGTAAGTAATCAAGATGTTGAATGGTTTAACAAAGGAATTGGATTAATGGGTGATGAGAAATATCGCGAAGCTCTTTCATGCTTCGATAGAGCTTTGCCCTCATTCAGAGATAATGATGCAATGGTAATCAAAATTTTGAATTCACGAGGAGATGCATTATATGGATTGGAGAAATACCCTGAATGTATAGATTCATACCATAAAGCGATGTTGATTAATCCGAAATCAGTTGAAGGGCGTATTCTATACAACATGGGCGTTGCCTATGCTGAATTAAAGCGGTTTCCAGATGCAATCAAATGTTTTGAGCAAGCGATTGGAAGAGGTTTACTCGTGGATCAAGTTAAAATTGCAAAAGAGCAGATTAGACGTTGTAAGAAATTGATGAAATGAATTATTCTTTCAGCACCTCAATAGGTATGCTTTTTGATGCAGGTGTATTAGATTTCCTTGCAACGTGTGTAATTGGAACTAAACAATTTGTTTCGGGGAAATAGGTGGCAACACAACCCATTGGAATCTGATATTCAATGACAGAAAAATTCTTTGCAATACGTTCAACACCGTCCAAGTCACAACGGAGTGTGACTAAATCTTTTGATTTAATTTCTAAATCCGCCATATCTGTTTTATTCATAAGTACCACTCTGCGATTTCCTTTGATTCCTCTGTATCTATCATCATGTCCATACACGGTTGTATTGTACTGATCGTGACTACGAATTGTCATCATCATATATTTCCCATCACTAAGTATATTATTTGGAATATTGTTAACTGTAAAAATAGCTTTTCCAGAACTCGTATTAAAGGTCCTTGAGTCTCTTGGAGGGTTTGGTAGATAGAATCCTCCAGACTGGCGCACGCGTGCGTTGTAATTACTAAATCCAGGTATACATTTTTCAATTAAATCACGAATACTATCGTAATCATCCACTAAATCACTCCACTGGATTACACTCTTAGAACCTAAAGTCGCTTTCGCAAGGTTCGCTACAATTTCAGGCTCACTTTGTAAATTTTTTGAAATGGGTTTCAACCCACCTACTGATGAGTGCACAACCCCCATTGAATTTTCAACACTAACCATCTGTTTTGCTGAATTTTGTATATCTATCTCAGTCCTACCTAAGCAAGGCAATATGATTGCATTAGCACCAGTTATCAGGTGTGAACGATTTAATTTAGTTGAGACTTGAACTGTGAGATCACATTTCCTAAGTGCTTCAGCAGTATATTTTGTATCTGGAGTTGCAGATAAAAAATTCCCACCCATTGCAAAAAATATTTTACATCTACCTCCATGCATTGCTTTGATAGAATTAACTGCATCGAGTCCGGGCTTACGTGGGGCAGAAATACCTGTGTTTTCATCCAAGCTTTTCAAAAATTCTTCGGGGGGATTTTCCCAAATACCCATTGTCCTATCTCCTTGAACATTAGAATGACCTCTGACGGGGCATGCACCTGCTCCATCTCTTCCTATATGGCCGCCCATCAATAGCAAATTAGCAACTTCTTGCACATTTTCAACACCGTTTTCATGTTGAGTGAGACCCATTGCCCAACAAATTATTACTGAGTCAGCATCAGAATATAACCGTGCTGCAGATTCAATATCTTGCTTGCTAATACCTGAACTAGATTCGATTTCAGACCAAGATGTTTTTGATACAGACTCTTTGAGTTTGTCAAACCCTTCAGTATACTCTTCTATGAATTTGTAATCAACACTATCTTTTTCATTTAGTTCAATACTTGACTTCATAATACCCTTCAAAAGCGCAACATCACCATTTATTTTCACCGGCAAAAAAATATCAGCCAAAGATGTACTGCGGAAAGAAAGTTTCAGATAATCTTGGGGGTGTTTGAAATTTGTCAAACCAGTCTCAGGTAACGGATTTATATGAATTATTTTACCTCCAGACTCCTTAGTTTCCTTTAATGCAGATAACATTCGTGGATGATTAGTTCCCGGATTTTGTCCAATTACAATAACTAATTCAGATTTAGAAAAATCATCAAGTTTTACAGTCCCCTTGCCAATACCTATCACATGCCCCAAACCCTTTCCACTCGATTCATGACACATATTGGAGCAATCTGGCAGATTGTTAGTTCCAAATTCTCTGACGAATAATTGATACATGAATGCAGCCTCATTACTAGTCCTTCCAGATGTATAGAATAGGGCCTCATCAGGGTTTGGCAAGTCATTCAACTTACTTCCAATCATATTGAATGCTTCATCCCATGAAATGGGTCGGTAGTGATCATCACCGCTTCTCAACACCATTGGCTCTGAGAGACGGCCTTGCTTATTCAACCAATAATCACTCTTATGTGATAGTTCTTCAACACTCCACTTCTCGAAGAATTTTCTTGTTACACGTTTTTTTGTGGCTTCATCGGCTACAGCTTTGGCCCCATTCTCACAGAATTCGAATGAGGTACGATGCCCATCTGGATCAGGCCATGCGCACCCTGGACAATCAAAACCCTCTTTTTGATTTACAGTACTCAGAGTTTTTATTGTACGAAGTACGCCCATTTTTCCAAGAGAATGTTTCAATGTAGAAGTTACTGCGGGTATGCCAGCTGCCACCTTTTTTTTCTTACCTGTTTTGATGCGCCTGTTGCTTAAAGGCGTTAGTTCCCCTGAACTTATTTCATCGGAATTTTGTGACAATTTAACTTCACCCCACACAACTACAAGTATGGGACTCTTGTTTTATTTGTTAATCCTTGGTAAAGAAAATATCATTATGCCCTGAATATACGTTGAATTCATTGCCACGGTGGAAACCGATTAATACAATATCAAAAGTATTGGATAAATCGATAGCAAGACTAGATGGAGCACCGATGCAAACAATTACTTTGATTCCAGCCATTGCTGCTTTTTGAACTAATTCGAAGCTGGTTCTACCTGAGAAGCAAACCATTTGAGCAGATCTGACATCACCATTTAAAATCGCAGATCCTATCACTTTATCCATGGCATTATGCCTACCGACATCTTCCGCGAAATACATCAACGCTCCCTCCTTATCAAAAAGGGCTGAAGCGTGAGTACCTCCTGTCGTTTCAAAATCAGATTGTTGTTCACGCATTTGTACAGGCAATGAATTTATCAGTGTCGGGTTTAACTTAATTTCAGCATGATGTGTGGAAGGTGGAA
>CAYSJV010000083.1:0-6899 GCA_964431435.1 uncultured Candidatus Poseidoniales archaeon | reverse complement strand
TGTTTTTTCATGGTTCTTAGTTTGTAGATTAAAGTTGCCTGACATATACAAGGTAATGCTAATTGGCTTACTGAATTTCACACCATTTAACCCCATAGCTCAACATTTGGCTTGGTCTGAATTACCAATACCTCGAATTTTTGTATACAGTATGTTTTTCTTTCTCCTCACTTTGGTCTTACTACCTTTGAAGGATCGGGGTTCTATTACGATACCAGCTATCATATTGATTGGAATCTCATTTATTCATAATTTATCTGCTCTGAATTTTTCTCTGTTTCTTTGCGTTTGGTTGTTTAGTAAAATCTGGCAAGAAAGCGGTTCAAAAAATTTGTTATTGGGACTGAAATCAGAATCATCGCTAATTGTAATTATATTTCTTACTCCATTAGTTGTAGGTTCTGTCGCTATGCATTCTAATAGCATCAAATTCACTCCGACCTCGGAAATAGAATCAGGAGAGGAGTGGTTTCTTACAATGAATACTCAAGATAGTGACCTCGGATTTTCCATTTTAGGAAATGAATCATATTTTGAACTTGACTCAGACTTGAATTGGACATCTAGTGAAGAGTTACCCGACACTGTAAAAATTATATTTCCTTCATCAATAGATGGACGTTCTACAAATGATTTAGAGTTAAATATAATCTGTAGTAGTCCAAATGAATTAGATATTGATGAGGGTAAGAGTTCCTATAGTGGTACAATAGATGTAGTATGTATGATTACTGACCCATCTCAAAATATAACTTTGGTTTTTGACACAATTGAATATAATGATGTATATGATGCAGAGGGTTTACCACCTCATGCAACACTAAGTGCTAAGCAATCAATTCCAATTTCTTTAGTTAGTGGACATTCGCAATTAATCATAGTTCCAATTGAAGCCAAATCATTACCTCCCGATGGAAGTTGGAGTTTAAGGCTAAATTGGGGTATTGGGGAAACAAACATATCCATAAGTACAGGTTCATATGTTTCAGATGTAATTTCAACTAAATCCTCATTTGATTTAGTCCTCGGTTTTTTATCATTCAAACCTAATGCTGATTTCTTGAAGGATAATGCATGGTGGATTACAATATTATCATTGATGCTAATATTTGTAGCCATTTTCTCAGATCAAGGAATTGAAATCAAATCACTTGCGTATTCAGGAATTGCAATGAACTTTTGTTTAATTAGTGGGTGGTTGACATATCCAGCAGATTGGGGCATTGTTCGATTAGCTCATATGCAAGTGATTCCAATGTCTTTGGCTATAACTATCTGTGGCTGGAATATATATGAGTTGTTCATGGAAAAAATTCCAGATAAATATGATAATAAAAATCTGGTCACAATATTTTTCATATCTATCTTGGTAGTTTTCGGTGGGCACGAATCATATCAACCCAAAATTTCGCAGGAGTCTTGGGATGGGGCTTTAGATGCGGAACCTGGGCATTATTACGTTTCACAAAATGATGGTTGGCTTAGTTATGTTAATCCAAGTACAGTTACATTTAGTTCATCGGAACCACTGATTGAGAGCTGGGGTGGCATTTCATCACATACAGTTGATGAGCGTTGTTATCCTAATGATCTTGAACTCCTGATTGAAATTAGTGGCAACAACGATACTCTTTCAGAATGGCTAGAGAACTCTAAGTCATTATACCCAGATAGATGGACTAAAGAAAGCAAAGGAGAAGGTTACGAGTTTTGGCACTATGAATCATCAAAAGTGGACGGTATAATCAATGTTAGTTATGATGAAGATATTCTAGTTAGATGGTCTGGTGCTGATAACTATTCAAACATAATTCTCGTCGCTTCGGGTAATCAATATCATTCGGCAACATTTTATTCAAATATTATTGCAGGTGATATTTCCTCTAATTCTGAATTCAAATATTGGTTTTGCGCACCAGATGACAATATTATTTCCCCAATATTTTCAATTAATTGAAATGTGATGTTATTTCATCTATCACAAATGTTCATTTAATTTCAACATTTAGTTAGATGCGGGCAAGTTAGGCGGTGTGACTGTATGGACCAATTACCAAATCTCGGAAGAGAAGAAGAAATGCTAAATTTAATGGGTCTAAAATCAATGGATGAATTATTTTCAGATATACCTAGTGAAATTAGAATTACATCGGAATTACCACTTAGAGGGCCGCAAACCGAAGAACAAATAATTAGTGATGCAAGGGCTTTACTTGATTCAAATATTACCAGTTCAACACGACCTTCATTCCTTGGTGCGGGTTTATATCAAAATTATGTTCCAGCTTTAATTCCTCAATTAATCGGTCGAGGTGAATTCCTTACAGCATACACACCCTATCAAGCAGAGGTCAGCCAAGGGATGCTGCAAGCTATGTGGGAATTCCAATCAATGATTTGTGGTTTGACAGGTCTTGAAGTGTCTAATGTTAGTGTCTATGACGCATCTTCAGCAGTGGCAGAAGCTATTACATGCTCAGTTAGAGTGCACAATAAAAAAGCAACAAAAAAGAATGTTGTTTACGTAAGCGAATTAGTTCCACCTCATCGAATGTCTGTAGTTTACAATTATACCCAAGGAGGAGGGTTGGAGATTCGTAAATTAGCACATAATTCAGATGGAACTGTTAATCTAGAATCTGTAAAAGATGCAAAAGGGTCATGTGCAGTATATGTTGAGCAACCTAATGCATTAGGTATTTTAGATACAGGTTTAATTCATATGAAAGAAATAGTAGGTGAAAACACTGCATTAATTGTAGGAGTACAACCAACATCGTTAGGATTAGTTGAAGCACCAGGTAATTATGGTGCAGATATTGTAGTCGGTGAAGGTCAACCTTTGGGTTCATTTATGTCTGGAGGGGGGCCAATTTATGGTATATTCTCTTGCTCTAAAAAATATCTTCGCCAAATGCCAGGGCGAATAGTTGGGAAAAGTATTGATTCAAGGGGGCAAGAAGCATATTGTCTCACACTTTCGACACGTGAGCAACATATTAGAAGGCATCGCGCAACCTCCAATTTATGCACCAATGAAACTTTGATTGCACTAATGGGAGCAATGCACATGGCTTTATTGGGCCCGGAAGGAATTGAAAAATTATCCTTGAGGAATTTTGCATCCAGGCAGTTAACTGAGTCATTATTGAGCGAAGTAGATGGACTGAATTTCCCTCATTCGAGTTTACCTCATTACAATGAATTTGTGGTAGAGTTACCGAGACCTGCTTCTGAAGCATTAGAATATTTAGACAAAAAAGGGTTGATTGGAGGATTTGATTTATCAAATTGGTACCCAGATAAGAAGAATTGGTTGTTGATTTGTTCCACAGATCAAAACACACGGTCTGAAATTGATTTATTGGTTGAAACATTATCTGAATGGATAAAGGTGATACAATGAGCAGGATATATGATTTCAAGGGTTCAAAAGGTACTGGTTATTCCCAACCTAAGGCCTTAATGGATTTGGATTCAATAAAATTACCTACCGAATTAAGAAGGAAATCTTTGCCCAATTTACCCCGGCTTTCCGAACCAGAAATTGTTAGACACTATACTTGGCTTTCTTCTCGTAACTTTGGAATTGATACTGGATTCTATCCACTTGGTTCCTGTACAATGAAACACAATCCTAGAGTTAATGAAGCGATTGCACTTATGCCAGGAATTGCATCAATACACCCCTTACAACCTGAATCTCATCAGCAAGGACTTATGGCAATAATGTATGAGATGCAAGAAATGTTAGAAATATGTGCGGGAATGGATCAAGTTACATTACAACCAGTTGCGGGTGCGCAGGGTGAATTTACTGCAATTAGATGCATCCAAGAATATCATAAATCGATTGGTGAAATTAATCGTAATCAAGTAATAGTCCCAGATTCCGCACATGGAACTAATCCAGCTAGTGCTGCAATGTGTGGATATGATATTATCGAAATACCATCTAAACCAGATGGTAGATTAGATTTAGATGCATTAAGAGCTGTTGCAGGTGAAAATACAGCTGCCATGATGATTACTAATCCAAGTACATTAGGTGTGTTTGAGCATGATATTGTCAAAGCAGCAGAAATCGTTCATGGAGTCGGTGGACAAATGTACTATGATGGTGCTAATTTCAATGCAATTCTTGGTAAAACTAATCCTGGATTAATGGGTTTTGATGCTGTTCACTATAATTTACACAAGACCTTTTCTCAACCCCATGGAGGAGGTGGGCCTGGGTCAGGCCCAATTGGAGTCAAGTCACATCTAGAGGAATTTTTACCAAGTCCCTTAGTTGCTCGAAGGAATAAATCTCCTTCGGATGGAACTGGTGTGTTGGGCGATTATTGGTATAGTTGGTATGAACCAACAAAAAGTATTGGTAAAGTTCAACAATGGAACGGAAATACTGGTGCAATTGTTAGATGCTGGGCTTATTATAGAAGATATGGAAAAGAACTCACAAAAATGTCTGAGCATGCTGTTCTAAATGCAAACTATCTACGTCACAGGATTATGAATTCAGAGGATGCAAACATAATGCCACTAGATGGAGTTCCTGCTAAAGTAGTAAAACATGAATTTACAATTTCCATGAAACCACTAAAGGAACAATTGGGCATTGGAGCCATGGATATTGCAAAAGGATTACTTGATCAAGGATATATGGCACCAACTGTGTATTTCCCGTTGATAGTTCCTGAATGTATGATGATTGAACCTACGGAGACTGAGTCAAAAGAGACATTAGATGAGTTTGCCCACAATTTCATTAAGGTTCTAAATATGGACCCCGAAATACTTCATAATTCACCAAGCACAACACCTGTTGGCAGGGTTGATGAAGTTTATGCAGCACGAAATTTGATATTGACGCAGTCTGATGATGAGAACTCATCATAGATTTTCTTCGACTACTTTTTCAACCAAGTAAGGGATTGTACCCAGTATAAGTGGAATCAGAAATATTGAACCTGCTAAAAGAGTCCATATTGGCTTAACTCCTTCAATAACCTGTTTGTCTTTAACTGCAGCAAATACACCCAAAGCCACTAATGCACTACCTAGCAGCAATGGTACTGCAATACCTACTACAATTTTCATTGCAACTACCCAGGATTTAGCATATGTAATAGATTCATTACTTGTTAAATCTCCATATTGACCTATACTGACTGCACGACCTATTGTGAATACTAGTGCTTGTAACCCACCTGTTAAACCAATAAGTATGCCAAAGAAAGAACCGAGCATCAATCCATATCCTGTACTTGCCTCATTATTATAATCTGGATATACTACAAAATATCCTATCGAACTAATTACTAGTGTAACTAATATCAAATTACCTAATAATGTTAGTCCGTATTTGAAAACATCAAATGGTCCAATTACTGCATTTTTCAACATATTTCTTCACCTTTAGATTTCTCTAACATTCATCCGCAAAGGTTCATTCCTCATAACACATATGCCGATTTTAGTATTTTTAGATGGATTAGAATCATTATTAGATAACTTGTCACACGGTTTGATGGGAACTTTGTATCGGTATGGTGAGCCCCCCTCTTCACACTTTTTAGATGGCGAATATAGATGGTGGAATCAGAACCATGAAGATGGTGAAATAGTCCCATCACACATTTCCCAAATAGAACAGAATCCCCCTCCGTCATGGTTAAATTGGCGCAGACAGCGTCTCATACCTCTTCTAAGATATTGGGTTATACCCTGCGCATGGAGTCCTGCGTTTTTTATTGCAGGAATAATCGCTTTTTCATTAGATCAAATAAATGGCATTTCACCAACAGTTGGATTAATTTCAATGCTACTTTGCCCTATGTCATTAGGTATCTCTTTGTTGTATTTTTCTTCTAAAAGCGACGATGGGAATTTAGTGAATATGGCGGTTGCTTTAATATCGAGAACAAGATTGATATGGATTATAGTGCTTTCATTCATGTCTATCTGGTTGATTTACAATAAACCTTCTTCAGATAATCCAATGTGGTTTTTGATAGGAGTTCCAACATTTATTTTATGGCTTGAATGGTTTACTCTTGGCACAGTTGCTCATTCATACCCATCCTCACGTTGGCTTCTTCCAGTTAAGGCGGATTCGTTATTACCTATGGATGAGTTAACGAAAAAAGGTTGGGCTTGGCTACAAGACACAGATCGAATAAGGCCCGGAAACGTGGCTAAATATAGAACAAATAATAGTGGAACTTTTCTGCTCAAAGTGATCCATTACTCAGGAACATATTTTCTAGCTTTGGAATGGTGGACAATTTACGGAACAAGAACAGATCCATGGTTGAAGTATACTTCTAATGAAACATTACCGTTGAAAAAACTGATGTCTTTTATGGGTCTAAAAATCGACTTTGATACCACACAAACATCTTTGAGAAGTTATAACCCCTCTTTATGGGATAGTTGCTCAATTAATTGGCCTCTTTGGTCAGAATCTGTTATTGAAGATGAATGAATATGCTGAAAAATCATAAAATCTTTGTTACTATATTTAGCACCACATATTTCAACTGACTACTCTTGGCACAAGTGTGGACGTAACAATATTACTCGGAAGTAAGAGCGACCTACCAGTTGCAAAAAAGTGTACTAAAATTTTGGATGAGTACGGAATAGTGTATCAGTTGAGGGTTGCCTCAGCACACAGATCTCCTGCATATGTTGAGGAGATAGTAAACAAGGCAGAGGCTGATGGATGTCAAATTTATATTGCTATGGCGGGGTTGGCGGCAGCGCTCCCAGGAGCGGTTGCAGCACTTACAACCAAACCAGTGATAGGAGTTCCTTGTGGGGGAAAAGTACCCTTTGACAGCCTTCTCTCAATTGCTCAATTACCTCCCGGTGTGCCTGCAGCATGCGTGGGTGTA
>CAYSJV010000082.1:0-7018 GCA_964431435.1 uncultured Candidatus Poseidoniales archaeon | reverse complement strand
CTTAGATGGGCGTACCTAGTATTATTTTGGCAGGTGGAAAGAGTACAAGAATGGGCGAAAATAAGTCAACTCTTGTTTGGAAAAACAAAACTTGGATTGAACACATTGCAGAAGCGTTAAATGAAGCAAAATGCACTCCAATTATTGTTAGTGTTGATTCTCAAGATAATATTGAAAGATTACAGCATGTTGTAAAGAATAAAGACATTATTTGGGTAATAGATGATGGTGAATTTAAAGGAATGAAAGGTGGATTAGTTTCAAGTTTGAAGGTTGCCGTAGAACGGGGGTGGGGGGTTGTACAATTGGCGCCGTGTGATGTTCCTATGATTCAATACAAATTATTTGAGTTGTTTAACCGTTTATGGGCTAAACTAGATTGTGACATAATTGTTCCTGAAGTTGTTGAAAAAGATACAAAGTCTGGCGGGTTGGAACCATTGCTAGCAAGGGTAAGTGTTGTGCCTTATCTAAATAAATTAATAGATCCTAAAATTATCGATCGTAGAATTGTTGGTGCATATTCTGAATTAAAAACACATGTTGTCAAAAAAAGTGAATGGTTCAATGAAGGTATAGATGAGTTTTGTTTTAAGAATTGTAATTCACCGGGGGATATTAATTTACAATAACTTTTGAATCAGTTGTTATTTCCAATCGCCCCTCACTGAATGCATCGATAACTTGTGGATAAAGTACGTGTTCTAGGATCTTAATTTTCTCTTGTAACGTGTTTATATTGTCGTTTGAAGATATTGAAGTTTCACTTTGAGCAATGACTAATCCACTGTCGACTCCGCCATCTACAAAGTGTACGGTACACCCTGATTTTTTAGCACCAGCTTCGAGAGCGTCTCTGTGTGCATGTGCACCTGGAAAATTCGGTAACAAACTAGGATGAATATTTAGTATACGGCCTTCCCAATGGGATACAAAATTTGAAGACAATATCCTCATATAGCCTGACAAAATTATTGCTTCAACCTCATTATTTATTAGAACTTGATGAATCAAATCCTCATGTTCTATTCTTTGTTTGGATAATGGTAGCTCTATTATTTCTGTTTTTATCCCATGTTTTTCTGCTTTTTCCAAACCCGAAACGTCGGGGATGTTTGAAACAACTATTACTGAGATGTGTGAACATTTTGTATTCTGTTGATGGTTGAGTAAGGCCTCCATCCCAGAGCCTGAGCCTGATATAAAAACCGCTAAACGAAGTGGGTTGTCTGAGTTTGCAACCCGTGGAAATTTGAACGATGGAGATGGCGCCATGGTTAATGGTAGTGATTATTTGCCATATTACCTTCGATTGATTTATTGAAAATTCTTGTAGTTTTTGTCACACTTGTAAAGCGGGAATCTTTTGAAGATGAATGCTTGCGGGAGAATGTCACGAGTCAGGCATAGGGTGGGGTAATATGCAAAAGAATGGGGACTCTGAACTTATTGAAAATATCCTAAAGGCGAACTTCATCAATAGAAGTTTGATTATGCGGGGTGTCTGGATTACCTTGGGTAGTATTTGTGTAGTCTTTGCGTATATTGGAACCTTTACACCGGGGTGGCCTACTGTTTCCTGGGGTGTTGCTGCCGCTTTTTGTTATGCTCAATCTTCAAGAAAATTGTTTAGATGGTTGTTGCAAAACAAATTATTTGGTGGCTATATTCTTGATTATTATAAAAATGATAAAACTATACCTAAACATGCAAAGAACTATGTTTGTATAATGATAATTGTAATGGCGACAATTTCCAGTATTATCACTACCGCATTAGGTGATCCGGGATATGGTGCTGCAACAATTTGTTTAGTTGCTCTAATTGGTGTTTGGTTCATCATGAAGTGGGTTCCTACGAGAGGGGTTGTTGATGAAGCATAAAATTGGAGTCAATACTCCATTCTTAGGTGAAATATTGGGGATCATTGTTGTAGTTGTGGGGCTTCTGTTAGAGGGGGATGAATTAGGTACTGTATTTTTTTGGCTAGCTCATGATATGGTCATAGTTGCAATAACTGCTCGTGAATTTAATGAGGTAATTGTTCTACTTTCATTTTCTTTGTGCATTGCAGTTGTATACTTTTCAAAAAAAGTTGAAAATGAAAATTTGTCAAAGAAAATTGTATTTTTATCTTCATTTTTTATTGGAATATTTTTGGGATATATTCTAATTTTTGTTTTACTAGATTTTGGATTTTTTCAGGGGGCATTAATCACAATACCGTTCATATTGGGGAGTGGTTTGTTAATATTTTCCATATCACAACGAATGTTTGAAATTAAGGAATACAGATTATTTTTTATCAAATTAAAGAATATTAAAAGTGTATTATATTTGCTTGTTGTTGCAGTATTAATAATACCTAATTTTGCTGCAATGAGTGGTATGTTATCAGAACCTCCGTCTATACCATCTAGTGGTTTCGGTAGTGATGATAGGCCTTATGATGTAAATGTAACTAGTTTGGATTTTATTGCTTCAAATTTCATTGTTGAAAACATGACTGAAGAATCAAAACAATACGATTGGGATGTTCATATCTATACTCCAATTCCTGTTCCCGACAATATGCCACTAGCAATTTTTTTGCATGGGTATGAGGGTGAAGAAGAATCGGTGTATATTGACACGTTGGAAACCATTGCATCAAGGGGTGTTGCAGTAATTTTTCCTCAATACGCCTCTAATTATGACGTTTCAATGTATGATGATGATTACCTCGAATATGATGGAGGGGGGAGTAATCACCCTCAGCATGAATGGAGATATACGATGGCATGGGAAGGTGTATCTTTGGGTGCAAATTACTTAGAAAATAATTTCCTCGAATATGATAGTTCTCATCTTTGGGTAGGAGGGCATAGTATGGGCACTGGTACCTCTATGTATGTAGTGAGTGAAGCAATAAACCAAGGTTGGGGGAATAACTCACTTATTATTAATTTAGAGGCCCCGTGGGTTCATTCTAATTATTCCCCATTCAATGGAAATATGAGTAATCTGCCAGATCATACAATTGTTAATGTTGTTGAATATGAAGATGATATTGTAGTGGAGAGATGTATTGGGGTTTGGGAGTTTGATAGAATTAAAACTAGGGATGGTTCAGAAAATCTAAATGAAAATCAAGTAGCATATCTCAAAGTTTATTCTGATACGAGGGGGTTTCCAAAATTAATTTCTTCACATTATATTCAAGCAACAATGATTAGAGATTCCTTAGCTGACCATGCTTATTACAAACGAATAGATGCTCAAGCATCATTTTTGTTTGGAAGTGCAAATAATTATAGTGAAATTATTTCAATTTCAGAGCCTGTTTTCAAAGGTGGAGGAGCGAGTATGACAGATATGGGTGATTGGTCTGATGGTGTGCCTGTCAAAAAAATTGAAGTTTATTCAGATCCTGTTGGAATTGATTTGTACAATTGTGTAACAAAACCTGGCACTGATGACAAATAATTAGCAAACACAATCAATTTTCTTGTTCTTCTTCGAAGGGGGTATATGACCATAACTTTGTGGTTACAAATGCCATTACTACAATCTTAGCGATGTCCCAAGCTAAAAACGGCTTAACTCCCCATGTGTAAGCCTGGGATAAATCAACACTATAGGACTCAGCAAGCCATAGTGTTCCAATAAGATAAACGGGTATCATGGCAATTAACCAACAAATAATCTGGGCCTTTAAATCAGCAACTTCGGCCTTTCGTGATCTATCAAGTCCTTCGGCAACCAAAGCAGATGCTAATGGAAAAGCAAGGAGATAACCTCCTGACGCGATGAGGGTTCCTTCTGAAAATAATTCTGAACCACCTTCTGCAAAGACAGGTGCACCGATTGCCCCTACAAGCAAATAAAGACATCCTGAAGCAAAAGCATCGTTTCTACGGAGGTAGACTCCTGTAGCTAATACGGCGAATGTTTGTAGTGTATATGGCACAGGCGACCAAGGCATGGTAAACGCTATTTGAGCACATACTGCTGTAAAGCCTGCAAAGAAAACAATAGAGAGTATTCTTTCATTATTATTTAGTCCATCATTTGCTAATACTTGATGCCATTTTGTAGGTTGTTTCAAATCAAATTGGTTGAACATGTATTGCCACACATATCTAGTTATATCATTTCTTTGCCAATTCTTTTGCTTGTTTTACCCATTCATCACGTTTTACGCGTCCGGAAAAGAATTCAATTGCTTCGTTTACTTGATCTTCTAATTCTCCTTTCATCTTTGACATCTGAGAATATGTGTATATTCCCAATACGTTTAATTTCTCTTCAATGAATGGTCCTATTCCTTTAATAGCTTTCAGATCATCTTTTTCTGATTCTTTTGCAACTCCTAACACTTTGAAATCTATCTTGGATGCGTTAGCCTTGATTCTTTTCAAATCCTCTGCTTTCTTTTCTTCTTTAGTGGGCTTTGGTGGTGTTTTATCTTGCTTTACTTTTTTAGAAGATTTTGTTGAGGGTTTTACTTTCTCTTCATCCTCTGCTTTCTTTATTTTTTGTTGCTTAGAGGGTTTGCTTTGTTCCATCTTATCCTCATCTTGTTTGATTTCAACAGTCCAAGAAATATAGACACTTGCGCGTCCGAGTTTTAGTTTTCCTTTGAAAGTCCCTCCTTCATATGTTTGCTTCTTTTTGTCATCGAACATTATGTTGATTGCTATCTCGCCACTTTCACCGACTGGGATGTTTCTAGTAATTTTATTATCAAAATAAGCTTCACACATACCAAACCTATCAGAGTTCTCTTCTTGATTTAAATCGACCATGTCAACATTGATTTGACCTAACTTATCTATTGTAATTATCTCTGTGCTTACGATTGTAGAACCCGCTTTAACCTTTTTTAGTGGTTTCAGCACAAATGGGTCATCTTTAGTTCCAGAACCTGATGTAAACTTAGGTTTCGATGTGGTGTTTTCTGGTTCAGGGCCTCCAGGTAACATCGAAAGAATTTGGTCGCGCCTAAGGAATAGTGGTATCAATAATAAAAGTAGTAACAAGAATAAAATTGGGAAACACCATATCCAACTAAATGTTGGATCTGGGATAATAGTACTAACTGACACCAGACATTTGCCTTCTTTGTCGAGTTCTGGAATTGATGTTGCATCTAATGGATCTGAGCCACAGTCATTTTCTATAGTATCTTTAAATCCATCATTATCGTCATCATCATCGGCCACTAAACCTCCTTCCCCATCTGGATCAACATCAGGATATTCATCTCCATCTGTGTTGATGGGTATTGAAGGGTCGAGTGGTGCTGGGTCAGGCCCTGCGTAACAAACTCCTTCTATAGCATATGGACCGTCACAGAATCCATCATCATCAGTATCAGGATCTAATGGGTTCGTTCCCATGTCGTTAGTACTGTTATAAATTCCAGTTCCTGTTTCTACCTCGTCAAGAAGGCCGTCATTATCATCATCGTCGTCTTCAATCAAAATTCCATCTTCGGGGTAACCTGCTGGTAGTTGATCTGGTTTTCCGTCGTTATCTGTGTCTTCTATTACTTCTAGCCAGAAGGTTGAGACAATTGAGTGTTGGGATGTATTTGCCCAAAGTGTGTAGGTCGTATTTTCCATAATTTCTGTCGGCACACCAAATATTATTCCTGTTTCGGGATTTAGAGACATTCCAACTGGTAATTCTGGTGACACTTCCCAAGTTGCATTTTCCACATCATTAGATGACGAAAATTCGGAGAAGGAATTGTTAACAAGAATATAGGGTGTTAATTCTTCTATTCCAAATGGATTGGAATCTGTTCCTGCGATACATATTGGTGGAATTGAATTTGGCCCATCACAAATACCATCATCATCAGTATCAGGATCAAATGGATCTGTTCCTGCATCATACTCATTATTGTAAACCCCTGTGTTAGTTTCGAAAATATCATCAATTCCATCCCCATCATCGTCCATATCTTCATCAAAGCCAGAATCAACGTAATCTCCTAAATCGTCAGGTAAGCCATCTCCATCAGTATCTTCTAAGATTACAATTGTGATGTTGGTGCTATTAGAAAATCCGCTTCCATTCACCCAAATCGTAAAAGTTGTAGGCTCTAGTGGTTCTGTTGCCATACCGACAATAGAGTTGTTGACAATATCAAATACTAAACCGGCAGGTAATTCAGGTGAAATTTCCTTTGTTACTGTTTCTTCTCCAGTATAAATGAAAAGTGTAGGGGAAGTTATCTCAACTCCTTTAACGAATAAAATCTCAGACTCCAATACGTAAAATCCCCCCGGGGCTCCGTCAATCGTGATTTCCAAAGTAAAGGAGGTGGCACCTCCTGTATTGTTAGCCCATATCGTGTAATTGGTCGCGCTCTGATTAATGGTGGGAGTCCCACTGATGGAGCCAGTCGTGTTGTCAAATACGAGGCCAGGGGGTAATTCAGGTGAGATTGACCAGTTGGCAACATCTCCCCCTAGGTTAGAGGGGATTAGTGTCACCATCTGAACATATTGAGTGAGGTTCAAAGAGGTTATATTATATTCAATCTGAGGAGGGTCTGGCACATACGGTTCTACTGTTATTGTCACTATTGTTGAGTCCGCACCATCGTTGTTGGTGGCCCAGATGGTGTAAGTTACAGCATCCTGCACTGTGGTGGGTGTTCCACTTATCGTTCCATCAGAGGCAATTGACAAACCTTCAGGTAATGTAGGATTCACTGCCCAGTCAACTACAGCTCCTCCGCTGTTGGTGAATGTGATCGGTATCATCTCAATAGTACGCATCAATACTGTTGATGGTGTTGAAGGTGAGATATTTGGTGGATTCAGAATCATCTCTTCAATTGTGATGTTAATAGTAGCAGAATCAGAAATACCAGAATCGTTGACCCAGAGAGTGTAAGCCGTACTAGATTGTATAACAGTTGGAGTACCACTAATGGTACAGGTTCCTTGGTCAAGAGCGAGTCCAACAGGAAGAGTAGGTGAGATTTCACAGGTTGCATTTGTTACTGGGCCATTATTTGGTC
>CAYSJV010000081.1:0-7045 GCA_964431435.1 uncultured Candidatus Poseidoniales archaeon | reverse complement strand
TTTCCAATTAAACTACTTTCAAGGACCATCGTAGCTGGAATAATCATTGCTAATACGGCTAATGTCAAAAGTGTAGCATTTGTGCTTGCTGCTTCTCGATTAAAGGTCTGTTCTTTATGCTTCAACCCACCTACAAGGTATGAAAGTCCAAGAACTAGCAACAAATTCCCAAGAATTGAGCCAACTATTGAGGCTTTTACAACTTCAAGTAGGCCCGCATACAATGCCAATGTAGCAATAATCAACTCAATTGCATTACCAAATGTTGCATTCAATAGACCTCCTACAGTATCACTCGTTCTAAGGGCAATTTGTTCAGTAGCCCGTCCTAGAAGACCTGCCAGAGGCAGTATAGCCAACAAAGTAGACACAAACAATACCATCTCTTTATTTGAGCCAGCTACATCGCTAAACTCTACAACTATTGCAATTGGTACAAATATAAGCAACCAATTTAATTTATGATTAATAGGATTCATTGCTTGCAGGATAGTTGTATTAGTTTCGCTCACTTAATTCCCTCCCAATATGATTAAATTGGCAAATTTATTTTTTACGTTTTACGGCACGTCTTTTCTTAGAATTACCATCATCGTCGTCATCTTTTGGTGTTGTTTTCTTTGACTTTCTTCTCTTCTTTGTTTTGGCTTCTGATTTGACTGCACCAAATAAATCATCATCGTCATCATCGAGTGCTTTACTCTCTGACAAATCACGCTCAGGTGAACTATCTAGACTGCCACCTGTGATATCTGCCATATCTGGTTCTGCAGATGTTCCAATAAATTCCATCATCCAATCATCGTCCTCATCATCATCTCCCCTCTTAGGAGCAGAAGAAGAGATTGATAATACTCCAATCATAAGAATAAATACTAGAAGATTAAATGCTGCTAATACAAAAACTATGATGTATGGTGGATCGGTAATTTCGACATCTTTGGCTGGTTCTGCCTGTACTGGAACTAGAGAACGTGCATACTCACACTCAGTAGTAGCGTCTGCTGATTGCTGGCAATTATCTACTGTAAAAGTCACGCTATATGGAACTTCATTTCCAGCATTATCTATTACCAATATCTCCAATTTATGCCTACCTATTTCAAAATTAGTACTTGATTTATCTAACTGGAATGTTATACCATTCTCTACAACATCTGAAACTGTAACATCTATGACATTTTGCCAAGGTTCCTCTACTCTATTTGCATCTAAATTTCTTATAAATCTAATTTGTACTTGAGTAATACCCACATCATCAGTTGCACCACCCCTAATCTCAATATTATCACCATAACGATAGATTGCTTGAGGTGATGGTGAATAGATGAATATCTGTGGGTCCTGTGCATCAATAAGCCATTCACTTAGTGTATATGTACCAGAATTTGAATACGGATCTGTTGCGCTCACTTCAATAATTAAATCTCCAGCTAAGGTACCACTTGGAATATCCATATCGAAATAATATATACGATCAACTGAATTTAAGAGTGTTGTTTGAACAGAGGTAAATTCTGTGAATGATTCTCCAGAAGAACTAGAAATATTAATTGTAGGTGTTGCTGCTCCTAGGACTTCATTCACTTGTAAAAGTATACGATAATTACCAACAGAAAATGCACTGGGTGATGATCCTTGGAATGTGATATTTATCAGTGGTGCTGCTGTATCTTCACGGACATAATAACAATTGATGCCTTCAGTAACTTCAGCGTTGAAGTTTTGAAATTCATCAGAGGCAACCACTGCATACCATGCATCCATTGTATGATTATCAGGAAGGTTGATTAGCGCAGTAAAAGAGGTCTGAGCAACTGAACCTGATATAGGTCCAGCAATTAATTCCCAACCTACTTCCGTAACATTTGAGCGCGAATTACCTGAAACAAATGGATCTTCATAATTCCTATAAATAAAATAATTCTCATTACTTTCAGAAGTTAATGCATCCCAATCTACCTCTACGAGTCCAAAAGTCCCTAACATTGTAGGGCTAGCTACTTGTGGTTTAGAAGGAAGATCGGTGTCCTCAGTAATAGGTTTAGCATATCCCTCATTATCGACCACACAATTTTGATTTAATCTGAAATCTTCATAGGTACCCGCAGTAGAATTGTAACTGCTAGGGAGATTTTCATGTTGACCATAAATGGTATTGTATCGAGCCTGAGTAGTTACACAATAGTAAGAAGCCATGCCATCTCCAAAATCCAAACTAATATCTGCAAAACCAATCCCATCACTAATGGTTGCTACTAAACTCACGATTGAAGTCTGTAATACACCGTTTTGATTCCAGTATGAACTAGAGATTGGTTGGTGTGAACGCCACACATGGTACATTTCACCTTCTACACCAATTTGATCAGCCCAAGTTACTCTAGTAGTAGAATTACCAATATATTCTGCATCAACATTTGTAGGTTCTGCAACCCATGGACTAAACATATCTTCGAACACAGTTGCACAATTTGTTGGGTAAATATCTGAATTTCTAATTCCCCTAGAGTCAGTTACTGTAATACAATATGTTGCATATCCAAGTGTTCCTCTTGGTACCATATAATTATACTCTAATGTACCAGTCTCATTACCTGAAAAATAAGAACCTACCATTTCTACCCCTGGTTCTGTGATACTACTAAACTCAGAACGTGAGCGCCAAATCTCGTAAGTTTCATCTTCCTCAGTTGAAAGTGGCACCCACTGGATTGAAGTGTTGCCTAATCCATCAACAGTACTCCAATCCATACTAGCGCATTCACAATTAACAACTATGTTTGATACTGAGCTTGGAGCACTTGTATCTTCAACAACAGCATTCTGGAGTGTGTTGTATGAATGAAACCTTACATCTTCATAACTTTGTCCGGGGCCAAAATAGTTTGGAATTTCATACGTTACAGAATAAAATCGATTGAACTGTGTATTATGTTCTACATCTATAGTGTATGTATTTGTAGATGGAGAAAGGTTAGCAATCGGTTGATGATTATTCAATAAATCAGGACCTGTTGCTCTACTTACTTTGGATGAATGGCGCCAAATATGAATCACAAAGGCATTCGGTCCAACTTCATCTAATGGCTCAAAAGTACTGAGATCATTGTAATTAATCCAACTCAATTCTGTTTGACTTGTTTGTGAATTAAAATTTGCTTGAAGTAAATAAGGTGATTTTATTGGCTCGGTAGTTTCTTGAATTGGTAAATAAAGATGGCTAGAATTCATGCCTAGAGTTGTAATGTTTGTACCTGCGGGACAATCTACATCTAATGCACTACCTGGTGTAATTGATGGACATTGAGTGACTATAGCATAGTACAATTGCCCATTTACATCAGGTGGGATAGGGATATCTATTGTATGACCTCCATGGGATTCACTGGAGCAAGATAGGTATGCTACTGCTGTACATGCGGGCACGCTAGCAACGGGTGTTAGATTTGCAACTATTGATTCATTCATGACTGAATCATATCTGTAAATATTATATGTCGAAGATTGTAAGTTTTCTAATAGTGATAATACGTGTTGATACTCAAGGCCTGTTGTAGCTAAATTAGACCAAGTAAGCGTGGTATATTCAGTACTAGAATCAAAGGTTGCTGAAATTTGTATAGCCTCTAAACTACCACCTGTTGAACCACTACCATCCCCGTCACCTTCCCCAGCAAAAACTACGCCAGATGATTGTACTGAAAATACAATAAGTAATACCAATAATATTGATTTTTTTCTCGAAGTGCTATACAATATACCCGCCCTCTCTATTCATTCTCCTATGCTTGCAGTTATGAGTATAACGCCCCGAAAGATATGTCAAGGCCACTTCCTCGCGTTTTATGGGCATTAGGGGTTGATATTTTCAAACCCTTCGTAACCACATTGTTATATCGAATAACTCCCCCTGTACTGCATTAATTACTGCGACTAGGATAAGGGTTCTGTTTTATCGAGTTCTTGCAAATCCCTACTTGCAGAGTAAAACCTTCTGATGAATGTCCAGATTCCACCAAGCCCTGAAATGATGATGATTACTAACATACCATTTATGGATTGTTCAAAAATAATGTAATCTCCCCACTCCATAAAAGACTGAATGGCTGCAAAAAATAGACCTACGCAAGTTACAACTAATCTATCTGCTCTACTAAAACCCGAATAATTTCTTTTCAAACCTACACTTTGAGATTGAGTACCCATATAAGATCCAAGAAGTGTAGTAAGAGCTGCAGCCCAAGCAATCCAATTATTCTCAATCCAATTTGAATTATATCCAATCGCAATTATGAAAGATATGTCGACAATTCTATCAATTGTATGGTCTAGAAAGTCTCCATACCTAGAAACCTTGTTGTGCATTCTTGCAACTGTTCCATCTAATAAATCCAACAAACTTGAACAAGCTACCATAAACAAAGCAAACAATAACATCCACCCTCCTGAAGAGCCTCTTTCAGCAGTAAACATTGCCCAACATGCAATTCCTGCAATAGGTAATGTGGTCCACGTTAAAAATGAAGGAGAGACATTTTCCAATTTTGATGCAATAGGGTTTGCAATCATTTCCCAAATCGTTCTTAGCCTCTCAAATACCATGCTATCTAGTACGGGGTAATGTTACTGCATGAATATGCTTGTGGAAGAATACACAATTATTCATGTAATTCGGATATCCAGTCAATATTGGAAATACTATTTATTTGCGGACAATTTTGTCTCACCCACTTATTCACAATTTCCGTCTGTTGTACTAAGTCAATTGATGTATTATCTAATTCCAAGGAATTCGGTATTTGGTCTAGTTCCACCAATTCCTGCCAAGGCCCCCCCATCATTTCCCATTCAACATTAGAATTCACTTTTTCATTATTCCAATTTCGACTATTCAATCTAGATTCTAGAACAACAGGATTGCATCTCAATATAATTATTGCATCTACTGGTAATAAATGTGAAAGATGACCGACAATCAATGTTGATTTTAGGGGAGGCTTTTCCCATTCTCGAGAAAGGTGTAAAGATAACTCCTCTATGTCAACAATTGACGGGTCATCATTACTTTTTGATGAAGAAATACATTGATATTTTTTTGCCAGATTAACTACTTCTTCAGCCGGATAATTATCAGATAACAATTCAGAAAGTGTAGATTTTCCACATCCCGGGGAGCCAGTTATTGCAATTCTCTTTGAAAAATCATTATTTGTTGACAATCAAAACCCCTCCTGTCCAAACTTGGTGAGGAGGTATTATATCAGTCCAGTGCATAGTGTGCTGTGGTGAAAGAATGAGTAGTAATAATTCTGCGAGGGCGATTATATTAATTGTTGCAGCTCCAGGTAAAGAAAGTAAAGTGCTGAAAGTTCTAAGTGAGGTTGAAGAAGTTAAAGAAACAATGATTTTGTTTGGGGAATATGATTTATTTGCTTTACTAGAATGTGAAGATTTTGGAGCGTTGAGTGATATCATTGTAAATAATATCAGGAATATCTCTGGAGTTGAATCCACCAGAACACTCACTGCGGCACCAATGTATGATTAATGCGAGCATTCTAATTGTGCGCCTTTGTGGACTAAGTGAAGCCGATGTTTGGTATGACAGACCCACAACAAGTTGTCAGTCAATTCAGGCGTTATGCAGAGGAAGGTAGATTGGAGATTGCGGAAGTAATGTCTGGGGAATTATCTGAACGACTATCTCGAAAAAAAGAGCGAACTCCTGAAGAACAGCGGTGGTTGGTTGAAGCACTCAGAGATCATACATCCATCTTGTATCAAAGAGGGAAAAATAAAACGGCATTCGGAAGCTGGAAATTATTGAATAAAGAAAGAAAAGGCCTACTAAAAATTGCTAAATCAAACAAATTAGAAAATGCAATTGCTGAAATTAATTCGAAGATCCCTACTGATTATCTATTAGGGGGAAACATATGCACATCTCTAAAGAAACTTGGAGGTGCCAAATCTAATTATTCTAAAGCAATCAAAACTTGTCCTGGGTTTATTGATGCTTCGAGAGCAATAGTAGATGCATATCTTACAATTAAGGGAAATTTGAAAAAAGCATCATCCGCTACAAACCAATTTATTGCAATAATTGAAAAAGCAGGACAAATAAACAAAAGCGGAAATCAATTTGTATTTGTGCCCGATAATCAAAGTCCTGTAGATGCAACATTTATTGTCCAAAGAATGCAGTTGTGGATGACAGCTTCAAATGGACTAAACAAAGCAACTAGTGATAAATTGAAAACTCTTGTTGAAAACTACCAATCTCAGATGACTGCAATAGAATCCGGATTACAGGCCGCAAATGCAAAATTAGCTGCTGCAGTTGACAAATTAAATCCGACCATGGACTATCATTCATACTCTAGAAACTAGGCCCAATACAAAATAGCGAGGGATGGATTTGAACCATCGATCTCCGGGTTATGAGCCCGACGGGATATCCAGACTACCCCACCTCGCTGAACTTTCCTCCACGCTCATATTACTTGAATGAAACGTGTTTCAATCGCTGCCTTTTTTGCAGAGGGCTTCTCTGTACCATACAATGCGACCCTTGAAACAACATTCCGTGTCCTGTGCCTTTTTGGCTTTGATACTGGTTTCATCGTTTTTTGTAGGGTGCTTTGGCGATGATGAGGATGAGGTATATTCAGGCCCAATCAATCTAACAGTAGGGGTTGCTGAAACCAGTGGTATGATTGAGATAATTAAAGGACAGAATAATCAAACAATAAGTGAAAATTATGTTACATTTGATTTTGATTTCTCTCAAGTTACTAGTGAAGGTAGTAACATTGCAGCGGTGTATTTAATTGCTGATGATGGTAGTGATAAAAAAGAACAAGATCCAAATGAAAATGCAGTCATATCTCACGAATATACGAGCCATGGAATTTTTGATGTCACATTAGGTGCATCTGATGAAAACGATAACTCTCATGAAATTAAAATGAAATTGAGAGTAGATTATTTGGTTTGGTATAATGAAAGTGCCACAGCAGTTCCTGATGAAATATGGATAGAT
>CAYSJV010000080.1:0-7287 GCA_964431435.1 uncultured Candidatus Poseidoniales archaeon | reverse complement strand
GGTTGTGGGACATTTACTAGGCCAGAGTGTGACGAAGTAGTATGCCATTCATTTCCAACGACGTTGAAATCACTAAAGTAATGGGAAGTTGGGCCTGTTCCAGAATAGACGGATAAATTATCTACTGCAATACCACATGGAGGAGTATTAGTCCAAGTAACTTGGCTCGAACCACAATTACTTGTAGCATCTGAATTAAATCTAATTCTTATCCAAGTTGTAGCATCACCAGCGTAAGCGCCAGGTAAAGTATATTCTAAATGTACAAAAGTTTCTGAATCTTCTCCGTAAGATGTCCCGTCAATAGTCACACCAGAGCTGGGTAAGGCTTGTGTTGTTCCACATCCATTATCACAAGACAGTGCTGTCCATGTTTGGTTATCATCGCTTGTTTCAAAATACCAGTTGTCATAATTGCCACCTTCAACGTTCCAATCTACATCTATTTCTGCAGTTATTGGAGCTACTGCGGTGGATAAATCAACAGGTATTCCTAAAGATCCGCCAGAATGTGAAGCATAATCGCCAATTGGATTTCCAGCTAACCAGCCAGTATATTCTTCAATACCATCATTACTGTATGATAAATTATCCAAAAACCATCCGGGTCTAGGAGTAGAATTTGAATCTGTCCAAATGTTGATTCTAAATTGAATATCGCTTGCCGAATTAATTCCAGGTATTGCGTCAAGGTCGAATGTATCATGCATCCAACCTGTAGCCGTTGTGCTAGCCCATGCAGGGAATCCATTTCCTGATCCAGAAGAGGGGGCACCAACAGGAGTTCCGTCAAATCCCACAATAGATCCAACTGATGCATTAGCAGTTACAGCAAATGCGGTTTGATTAGATATTGCACCAAAACCATAGCCTTTTCCAGGGATTAAGCCTGTGAGGTAGCCGTATTGTGCACTATCACCATTGGAAAGGGTTAATCTTCGTGATTCGGGAATGTTTGAAGGGATTTCACCGACAACAAAAAGTTCTTCATAAGTTTCATTGTATTCTACAATTGTAAAGGGCATTGCAGAGACTACTGGTGAAATGGTGTTTCCATATCCACCTACTGGTGCAATCCAATTCCATTCTCCTGCTGAATCTAATCGATATTCGATCCATGCTCCATCTGAATTACCAAATGTATTTGAGGGTGTATCAAGATGTAACCAATGCCAGAAAGAAAATGAATAATTGGAAATAGGGGAAGGAATACTCTGTTGAGGGAGAACTAGAGAATTGTATGTCCCAGGTGTGAGGGCAGAACCAGGATATGTTCCAATTGCAAGATTACCTTCTTGTGCGCTGGAAGGTATCTCACCATAAGGCATAATTGTTGATTGTCCTGAAGGTGTTCCGCCAGGTATTCCCAAATCTGTAGGCTTCCAAATTGGGTCAAAAAAAGTTTCATTAAAGTAACCCTGAATGACATATTGTGAACTTATCTGGTATCCGAGTCCTGATTCGAAATCACGAATATATGCAGATCCTGCACTAGGCGATAAAGTTAGAGTTTCGGGGTAATGTGAATAAGTTGCACTATTAAATGACCCCAATGAAAAATTACCAAAAGAGGCCCCGTGTACATCTAAGGCATCCCAAGTAGTCCCATTTCCAGAGGCAACTGAATCATCCGTAACACCTACCCATGAATCCAAAACAGTCGCATTTCCGGGAACAATCCAAGCAGTAGTAGAAACTGAATTACCATCAGATGCCATATCTTGAATTCCACTCCAAGATGTAATCGTTGCTGAAACTGGTGTTAAAATCATGAGGGCAATCATGAAGATTGAATTGTAAATTAGACTTTTATTCGATTTATTTTTTCCTGAAACAATTGTCATGGGCACGCCTACCTTAATACAATCCGTGGACAATCTCGTTTTTGAATCCCTCGGCTACGTGTCGAGCCGTAGGCTCGATAAAATTGAAGAAGAAATAAGCCCCAAACAGAGTTATTCGGGTATAATGAGCGCCGTGTCAGAGATTTGAACTCTGGAGGGACGAATCCCACGTGATTTCCAGTCACGCGCAATACCAGGCTATGCGAACACGGCTCCATACCATTCGAATTGTATTGACCTCAAATGTCTATCGCCCAATATGGGCATAATTTTGAAAACGTAGTCGTTAAAATCATGTCGGCTTTGCGACACCTAGTGCCACTGTGGCTCAGGGGTAGAGCGACGCCTTGGTAAGGCGTAGGTCGCGAGTTCAATTCTCGCCAGTGGCTTACTGGAGTTGTTGATTTAGAGCGATATGTATGCTGATTGCTGTAATTTTAACGAACCACTCATAATTGATAGGTACAAAGCACGTTTAATGGCGGCGAGGAACGAAGAGACTGATGAGGTGAAAGTTGATGCATTTGCTGATGACGATGTTACTTCAAATGAAGATGGAAAACAGCCCTTAATGCATGCTGATAACATACCAAGGTTGTCAGAAATTGACGTAACCAACCATTTTCCAAAATTTCCAGCAATAAACCAATGTATTGCAGAGATTGGTCTACAGAAAAAATTGATTGTTCGCACATGGAATTCAAACTATACGCTCACACTTGCAATCGGGATTATTGCATTTGCACTTGGTGTATTTTCATTTGATAGTGAACTATGGAGTGGTGGTAATTCTGAACTTGCTGGAATGAATATAATTGATTCTCAATCAGGAATTAATGCTGTGAGTGGCATTACATTCTTCCAATTGTTACTATCATTCGGGCTTTGGCTATTGTTTATTTCGAGGTTGTGGAAACATTATCCTTTGATGAAAGGACATTCTGCAAGTTTGATTATTTCCTGGTCGGCATGCTTTTTGGCATATTTGGGGTTACATGCAGCAGCACCAACATTTCCGTTTGCAGTAGATTCATCAGGATTTATGTTTGGGGGTGCCGGATTTGCCATAATGACATTCTTTGTCTACATATTTTACAAAGCCGTTGCAGAAACCAGAGACATCCATGTTGAAGAGAAGCACCATGATCCTGATGCAAGGAAAATGGCAGATTCGTTGAAAGATCATAGTTTGTATTTATGGAGTGCATCGCTAGCAACATGGTTGATATTAGCAAACATAAGTGCATGGTCTGGAGTACATTATATTGCAATAAGACCTCATGGCAGTGTTATATGGTTACTGTTACACATAACTAGTGGAATATGGGTGATATTTGGAATAATGTACTTGCTGTGGTTCCCTCAATTCATGCTTGGATCTGATCAAGAAATGAAGATAGAATCTAGGCGTTCAAGGGAAATTAGCAAATCTGGCAAACCGTTAGTTGCCATAATGGAATCTGACAATAGCACTACTGGTAATTGTCCTGACTGTAATGAAGATGTAGGGATAAAAAGAACTGAGGATGGAAACATTTTGATTAACTGTACCTCGGAAAGCTGTTCTGGTGTGGGGCAAGCAAATACAAAGTGCAAGATATGCAAAGAAAATATTTCTGCACGATATTCTTGCAATAATTGTGGACTTAATGCATCTGTTATTGAGTTCCTTCCCGATTTAGAAGTATGGTGAATATCGGAGAGGCGATGATGGAAGAGATTGAAGCAATTCTTGAAGAGAATAAAACTCCTCCAATACCTGAAGAATATGATGACTTTGCTAGTTTAAGAAGTGCTGTGGCCATCTGTATGTCCATCTTACTCTTAGTTTCAGGATCAATTCTAATAATTGCTATTAACAACTGGATGAATGACGAATTGATAGGACCTGGAACTCAATTAACCTCAAGGCAAACAGAATACGATGCACTTGTAGAATTTGACAAAATTAAGAATAGGGGTTTGGATGGTACTGGTGTCACTGTATGTATAGTAGATTCAGGAATTGATCTCACGCACCCTGACCTTGCAAACCTAAACCTATTGGAATGGCGTGACTTTGTGAATGAGCAATCAGAACCATATGATGATCATGGTCATGGAACTTCGATGGCTGGATTATTAATTGCGGATGGTGGACTTAGTGGGAATGCGAAAGGTGTAGATTTGCTCATAGCAAAAGCACTTAGTAAAGACGGTCAAGGTGAAGATGATTGGGTTTCGGATGCAATTGATTGGTGTGTACAAAAAGGTGCTGAAGTAATTTCACTTTCATTGGGAGGCGCACCGGGTGTTTTACCATCATTCATATCTGGTGAAAATTCAGGAGATGCGGCAAATGATGCAATAAATGAGGGGGTGTTTGTAGTTGCAGCAGCAGGAAATGATGGTGAAGAAGAAAATGATCAAGACGTTGATAGTCCTGGTAGTGAAGAATTAGTAATATGTGTAGGAGGTGTTCAACTCGATGGTCAAATTTGGTCTGGAAGCAGTAAGGGTGACAATGGAATCAATATATTCCCTCCAAGATTAGCTCGAGATGATCCAAATAAAAAACCAGAAATAGTTGCTCCTGCTGAACGAGTACCTGTACTCTCCATAGTAGATTCGGGGTATGGTTTTGCAAGCGGTACTTCGGCTGCAACAGTATATGTAACTGCTGCAATTAGTGTTCTGCTTGAGAAACACCCCGAATTAAAAAGAGGTGGCGCTGATGGGGGCTCATCTTCAACCATTGAAAATGTCAAACAATGGATTATGAATTCGGCATTCTCATCTAAAGAGGAGCACGATGAATACTATGGGTATGGCCTGCTGCAAGTCGATACTTTACTCATTGAGGCGACTAATAGTTCAGCTATGATGTTGAATTCACCAGTTCAAAATACATATTCATGTGCAATTAATGAGGCGGAAATAATTTGTAACCAAGAACGGACTCTAATTGCCCAAGATAGAAACTAATGTCCCACCATATAATGGTGTAAAACCACATTTGTGAGTTTTGGCTAATTCCTTAACAAGTTCCATCCACTCTTGAAACATTTCGATTCTTAAATCATCCATAGGGTCACCGGTCAGTCCCTCAACTGTAGGAACTTCGGGCTCAGGAGTAATGAGAAGCCCGCCATTTTTCAACAAGGGTATTGCGGCACGAACACATTCATTTTGTGATTCCCACCCAACATCAATTACTATACAGTCGGCGGGAATAGGTAATATTTCATTACCTACATTCATCTTATTAGCTGCATCCCAAGCAACTGCCTCTCCGGCTAATTGCTCCCATGAGCCTACAACAACTGAGGTCCATTCAGTTGCATCATACCTTTCAACTAAACGTTTCAATATAATTCCAAATTTAGGACCTCCCTCAACCATTGCAAAATGGGATGGATGCCAATTGTCAGAGTCCCAGCAATCAAATAGCCAAGCTGACATGTGACCAATTCCTGAGCCAACTTCAATGATTTTGCTAGGCTTCATTCTACCAACAACATCTCGAATTCTGCGTTGTAGTGTCAAAGGCATAGAATCCAATTCCATGTGTTGTAATTGTTCACCTATTGATCTGGCAACATTAGGCTCGTCCCTACTTCGCTCATTATCTACGGAAAGTAACCAATCAAAGGCATCGTCAACTGACAGGTCGTGATTATCGGCCTCGTTCATGCTTATCGCGTTGCAATCTCGCATTTGAAACAATGCCTTGTCTTAGATTGTAGTAGTAGGGTGATATAATATATTGGAAGAAGTGGGGGCGCCGATAATGATGTCACTCAAAACCGATGAGGATGAGGAAATAGTGCTGACCTGTCAAATATGTGATTTAGATACAACACACTCAGTTTTGTCCAAAAGAGAACTAAAAAATGGTTTGGATTTACTGGTGAAGTGTGAATGTGGTAATGTTGAGAAATTACATATTCGCCCACCTAAACCCCTTTATGTCAAATTCACACTTAATGATGGAGCAAATGCTGTATCGGCACAAATTGAACTTGATGATGACGAAATATTGAGCGTTGATGACATATTTGAACATGATGAGAAAAGGTGGAAAGTAATCGGTATTGAAAACACCCGACAGGAAAAATCAGAAAGTTGTATTGCTAAAGAAATAGTAAATGTAGCTTGTATCAGATGGGATAAAATTCGAATAAAAGTCACAATGACTGAAGGTGAAAAGTCTATTTCTGATGAAATGTTTTGTGACCCCGACAAACCTTTTGTGACTGGAACAATAATGACATTCAAAGATAAACTATGGAAAATCAGAGCGGTTAATACATCCAAGGGTTCTTCACTCAGAGGTAGGTATGAAGCAAATCGAATTAAACGCCTCTACCTTCGAGAACCACCTGCTCCAAAACCAAAACCAAAAGGTGAACAGGAGAGGAGACAAGCATGGAAAGAAGGTCGATTGGGGTATAATCCGGATCCAATTAATCCTGACGACGAGAAGAGGTCTCTTTCAAGGAAACGAAAACAGCGCAGATAACTCCTACCAATAGAGTAGATAAGAAGCCAATAGAGGGTATTGCATTTCCATCATCTCCTGAGTCTTCAACAATTTCAAATGTGCCACCACTTCCACCAGAATCGGTTACAGTTGATTGTAATGTGATTGTGCCCGAGCCGCTATCAGTGCCTGAAACCCATGAATAATCAAGGTTCACCTGACCTACAGCATTAGGTACTGTAGCACTGCCTACTGCCCATATTGAATCTCCCGTTTCTACTACATCACCAAGTGGTGTTTCAAGTGTTAAAACAATATCATCCCCGTCACTGTCTTCACAAAATACGCCTACCACATACATTCCAGGTGATAATACAACTGTGTAATCTCCATCAGCAGTTGTGGAACTAATTACGGTTCCTTGGCTAGATATTGTTCCAATATTTGTCCCATAATATGGTTCACAAACGGGTGGGACTTTTGTTGATTCAACAATTAGCAAACCAAATTCACGCTCTTCAGTCAAAATAAGATCGTCATTAGTCCCAAGTAAGGTATTATCCACTACAAATGTCACCCCTGTGTTTAATGTATAAAGTGGGCCAGGATAATCACTAGGTGTATTCATGATAAAGAATGCATAGTAATTGGTTCCATCAAATCCACTACCGTCTTTTATATCTGAACCTATGTTCATTTCTATACTCGCATCCACATTACAATGAATATGGAACAAGACGGACATTGGATTGCCTGTTGCAGACTTTTGGATAGTTATGATGGTGTCAACATCATAAGAAATCCATGCAATCTCACTATTGTCTAGCATATGTGGATCATTAGGAAATGCACCTTCGACTACATGATAATTGTAATCACATATCAACTCTGTTGGACCATCATAAGTCCCATTACCAGTACCGTTGCTAGATGGCACTGAAGGTGCGGGTGCCTGACAGGTATCCATACCCCCATCCTCCA
>CAYSJV010000079.1:0-7488 GCA_964431435.1 uncultured Candidatus Poseidoniales archaeon | reverse complement strand
TTCAGAAACATCTTTTTCATTAACTGTTAATGTTTCTCCATTTTCTCTTATCAAATTACCATTAACTATTACATCTAAACAATCAGAATTTGAATAAATTAGATTTGCTATAATCCTTCTTAAATCACTACCATGCGGCCTCATTCGAATATCATCGATATTCCAAGTAATCCAATCAATGGAATCTTTAGTTGCAAGCTTCCAAGATTCAATTGGATTCAGTATTGTGGCATCCCAGTGGTCATGCTTTTGAATTAAACTAGCAAACTTTGTTTCTTGCCTCATATCTAGAGAATTATTTGAAGCAGCCCCATCAGTACCTAATCTCACATCTACTCCTTGTTCAATCATTGCAGGATAGCTTAGTGTTCCTCCTGTTGCAAGTTTCATATTAGAAACGGGGCAATGAACAGCATGTGCATTATGCTTTGATAAAATACGCATTTCATTTTTGGTAACCCACCCACAATGTGCACACACCGTCCCCTCGGTGAAATAATCAATAGAATCGAGGTATTCAATTGGATACATGCCCGTTTTCTCATGGCATTCAGCAACTTCTGTACGTGTTTCATTTGTATGAATATGTAGATGAGCATCAAACTTTGATGATAATTCGCTTGCACGTTTTAGTATTTCTTCGCTACAAGTGTAAACAGCATGCGTGGCAATACCGTACTCGACTCTACCTTCACCAATTGTTCCTTCTGCAAGTAAATTTGTTAGTGTCTTCAATGCAACCCCATTTTCAGCACCCTCTGGATCCTTTGGTGGTGGCCAATCCGTCGTTGGACCACATACAATTCCCCTTATACCAGATTTCGCCAATACAGGACCGATTGCTTCAGGAAATTGATACATATCACAAGCAAATGTTGTACCGGTTTTAATCAACTCACAGGTAGCCGCCCTAGTTCCAATTTCTACCAATTCTGCAGTTAGTTTATACTCGGTGGGAAAAATACTCTGCTCTAACCATTTCATCAATGTTAATCCTTCACCCATACCCCTATTGAGCACCATAGGCAAATGAGTATGCCAATTTTGAAAGCTTCTAGTGATTATTTTATTTGAACCATCAATGTTCAATTTAACATCCTCATCACCATTTGAATTTGACCACTTACCGTTTTGATGTAATATGAAATCACCCTTCTGAATCTTACATTCATCAGTAATTAGTTGTGAATTCAGATATCTGATACCCCGGTCGTCCATGGGTGTGCGTGCCCCTTACCCATCATCTCAATTTCGCTTGAGTCATAGTGTATTTCAACATCAATTGATTAATTGGTAAATTCTAATACAAAATAGTACTAAATTTATTCTCGCTTTTCAATCATTTCTTTTATTTCTACTGAAAAACGTTCTGCACTTACAAGCAATCCCTCTAATCCAGGTAAATGTCTTCCAGCAAGGAAGTTGAGACAAGCCCCTCCACCTGTTGAAACATGCCCCATTTTGTGTGAGACCCCTCTTTGTTCAACAATTGTAGCAGTATGCCCTCCTCCCATTACAACATAGGCAGGTGATTCTGCACACGAATTCACAATTTCGATGGTTCCAAACGCAAAATCATCAATTTCAAAAACACCACTTGGACCATTTAGAATAACAGTTCCAGCACTCATTATTGCTGATGAAACTTTCATTGATGTGGCAATTCCAATATCATAAATAGGTAAATTTGTAGGCAACTCCTTTGTTGAAATATCAATTCTTTTCCCATTGTCATTTATTCCTAAATCTATGGGAAGTTGAATCTTATCTGAATAATTTACTAGCAATGTTTGTGCTTTAGTTTTGGTATTATCCCATTTGTCTCCTAATTCTTTTACTAAAAAATCACGATTAATCTCTCCTATATCTTTACCTGACAGATCTAGTAAGAAATTTGCTACAGCACCTACTACCCACACTTCATCAGCAACATTTTGTTCTAACATATTCAATGCAGTATCAATTGAATCGTCAATTTTTACGCCACCTATTATTAATTTACAGGGCCTTATAGTATTGGAAAATACATTAGTCAAAGCTTCAACCTCTTTCACCATCAACTTCCCTGCTATGCACGGAATAGCAAGAGAAAAACCAGTTATTGATGGTGAACTTCGATGTATACAACCAAATGCATCGTTAACATATGCGTCAGCAACACTAGATAACTTTTGAACAATAAGAGAATTCATCAGTTCTTCAAAACCATCTTTTTTCTTAGAAATCTCTTCATTATCCATTCTTATATTGTTTAACATTAAAATATCACCATTTTCCATAGCACCAATTGAATTCAGTGCATCCTCTCCATGGATATCTTCTACAAATCTTACAGGCCTACCAAGTAACCGCTGTAATTCCCTTGAATGGCCCGATGTTGTAGTAAAATCCGATTTCCCAGGACGGCTTTGGTGAGTGAGAATTACTACTTTTGATTTGGATAATGCATTGATAGTCGGTATTGCTGCCTTTATCCTTGATAAATCTAAAAACGCACCCGTGGATGGATCTAAAGGAGAATTAAAGTCTACTCTTAGCAGAACAGTCTTCCCTTCTAAACGAACTTCATTGAGAGTTAACATACTCCCCATTAGTTCCTCCGACAAAACATGGGTTATTAATTCGGCAGTGTTATATTTGTATGATAAACACGATTCGGTGTATTTTTTACACCTTAGTTTAATCACACACACTTTTTGGTTAATATATGTTAATTGTATAGCAGTTTTGAGAGTGGCCAGATATGGACTATTGGATGGATGAATGGTTAAATTATCATAAAAAACGAGAAGAAAACATTGTAACGAACGAACAAACTTTGATTGAAGATGAATCATGGATTTGGAAATTATCAAAGTATTGGGAACGACTATATTCACCTTGATGCTGTGAAATCCATTGATTTCAATAAAGTAAAAAACAGTATATACAATTTATAATGTAAAGTGGGAAGTAGTAATAAGGTGAATTACATCCGGTTAAACATGAAGGAATTTTGTGTCGAATTAAACGACGAGCCGGGCCAACTCGCGACAGTATGCGAAGCAATAGCACAAAAAGGTGCCAATATTTTAGCTGGTGCGGGAATTGGAAAAGCAAAACCAGCAATAGCTTTAGTTACTGATGATGAAGAAGCGACTGCAGCAGCTCTGAATGAATTAGGAATCAATTTTGAAATCAATGAGTTACATATTACAACTTTACCAAACAGACCAGGTGGTTTAGCTGAATTTTCACGAACTCTCGGCGATGCTGGTGTAAATCTTCGTTCATTATTTATTATGCAAATGGAAGTAGACTCAGCAGATATAGCTTTCACCGTCGACGATGATCAGAAAGCACTGGAAGCACTCGGTTTGTAGTTAGAAAGAGGGTAGTAGTTTTGACCTAGCCCTTAGGTGGCTTGTGCAATGACATGGTCTGAGTCAGAGTTAATTGGCCCTGATGATGAGGATTGGAGAGTACCTGTCTCTGAATTATTATCACGCCAAGAAGCATTTGCTAATCTGCTTGGAGAACGGAATATTTCGGGAGCATTAATACAACATCCTGTTGATTTATACTATTTTTCAGGGACTAGGCAAAATAGTACATTGTACATACCAGCAACAAATTCTCAGGGTTCGATAGAGGGCGGTGGAAGTGGGCCAATTCAATTCGTAAGAAGGAGTCTGAAACGCGCTAAGTGGGAATCAGGTGGAGATAATGCCCCCCATCTAATTGAAGAATTTCCTCGAATGTCTGTATTTGAAGAAAAATTAAAATCATGCGGAATTACAGATTTACCTTCAATGCAATTGAATGCATTACCTTACAATTTTACCAATATATTTACAAATAAATTAAGTGGCTTAATCTCAAATAACACTACCCCTTTAGATAACTCCAAACTCATTCATTCAATCAGAGAAATTAAGTCCGATTGGGAAATTAATGTTATGAAAACAGGTGCAGCCATTCAGATGGAAATGTTTGAAGCAGTCGCGGAAATAGGTACAATAGGCGTATCCGAACTAGATATAGCTGCTACTGCTGAAGCAGTAAGTAAATCATATGGATTTGGAGGAAACATCAATATTCGTAGATATCCAATGCAGTGTGATAGAGCTGTTGTAGTTGCAGGACGTTCAGGAGGAATACCTTCTTTCTTTGATGCAGCAGTAGGTGGAATGGGGCCTCATCCTGGTGCGAGTCATGGTGCAGGGTTTAATCGTGTAAAAGAGAATGAACCAGTGTTAGTTGATTTAGTACATGTCCATAGAGGGTATGTTGTTGATATGACAAGGATGTTTGTTGCAGGTAATTTATCTCAAGAATGGGAAGAACGGTTGGAAGCAACTCTTGATATGAAAGATTTGATAGTTGATTCTTTGAGTAAAGGAAATACTTGTGAACAAGTCTGGAATGAATCATTAGATTTTATCAGGCAAACTCCAGAATGGGAACATCATTTAATGGGTATTCCTCCGGATCAATCAAAATTTTTAGGACACGGTGTTGGTTTAGAATTAGATGAATCCCCAGTAATCGCCTCCGGTTTTTCAAGAGAACTACCGATAGGTGCTACTATGGCAATTGAACCTAAATTAGTATTTTCAGAAGGTTGTATCGGAAATGAGGATACTTGGATTAGGAATGAACTAGGTGTTGAACCAATCACTGCTCACGCAGCTTTCCCTTGGATTCATCAATGGGATTAATTTGAATTCTTTAGATAATGCAACATTACTTTTTCTTCACGATTTAGTTTTGTCTTTATCCGAGATGATGACTTTACTGCATCCTCCCACTTATTTTCAAATTCTCCTTCCATATAATCACTTATTAGTACGGGATGTATGTAAGATCCTCTGCATACTGCAGGTGTATTCCCAAGTACTTCTGATACTGATTTTACCATTTTTGTTATATTTTTCTTCCTTCCTTTCTGATTGTCTATAATTTCCATTTCAGACAAACCCTTTCCTGCAAGGTATGTGGCACCCCATGTTCTGAAATCCTTTGCTGTAAATTTTTCATTAGTTATTTTAGTCAAATATTCATTAATATGCTCGGCCTTAAGATCACGCGCCACTCCATCTTCATCTTCAAACATGAACAAATCCTGTTCCTTATTGGTACCACCAATTTTTCCTGATGCAATTATCATTTTTGCTAAATCATCATCCTCTATCTTTCTCACCCAAGATTTACCAGATTTACCAGTAAATTCGAATATAATATCTAATTCACCTTCAGCATCTTTTCCTTTGATTACTTTCATATGCTTCTCTTTCAAGGTTGAGAGACCAAAAGTCTCGTTTTTTTGTGCATATTCTTCACTACCAATTCTTATGAATGTAGCATCCATTAATTTTACTACCATCCCAGTTACTTTGGATTTTGACAACTCTTTTTGTTTCAAATCACTTTCGTATTGTTTCCTGATCAAATGCAATGAATTTGCAAATGGTATCATTTTGTCGAATTTGGCTTCACTTCTCAATTTTGTCCACAGTGGGTGATAGATATACTGCATTCTGTTTTTTACATCTCTTCCCACTGCTTGTAAATGTCCATTTTCTTTCTCACATATCCATACGTCTTTCCAAGCAGGAGGGATTCTTAGATTGTTGAGCCTTTCTGAAATTTTTGAATTTTTCACAGTTTTATTTTTTGATGATTTATATTCATAACCATCTTTGATTTGTTTTCTTGAATAACCTGGCATTTCTTTATTCACAATTTCTAAGCCAATTTTTTTAGCCATTTTTTCTGTATTTCCCGCTGCCACGTATGATTGGAAGATAAGTAGGAGTATGAGCATTACTAAGTGGTGTGGAAAAATACCCAATAGTGATAGACCCAAAATAAATAGCAATACACATGGGAGCCAAGCCGTGGTCTACATCATCAGTATCTAATGTTGCAGGCAACTATACTGATTTGAGAATTTCAGGGGATGTAAAACAACTAATTGTAAATTTATTAATACAGAAATTGGATAATCTGATGCAACAATTAGAAGAGGAAACTCTTGCTAAAGACCCAGGAAGAAAAACTTTAGACGATCCGAGTAGAGAACGTTTAGGTTTTAGTAGAACTAGAGGTTTAATGCTTGAAAAAATCAAACATGTGGATTCTGTTGGTGCTGCAGCGGTAGTCAGGATGAATGAAGATTTAGAACGGTATCTAGAGACAATAATACGTGCATCATCTAAGTTAGCATCAATAGAAAGAGTTGGAACAATCAAAACTAGACATGTCGAAAAATATCTTAATTTAGATGTAAGTAATAATGATGCACCAATTTCAGCAACCGATGAAAATGATTCATTAGATAATACAGTTAGCAATATCTCGACAGGTATCATGACTCCATCATCATTAAGACAACTTTCGAAATCATTGGCAAAGATGCCTGTTTCAGATGATTGCCTAGAAGAATTATTATTGCTATATGCTGATTATGCTGCAGTTCAAGAAGAAGCCTTACATGGAGCACTTATGGGTTCCAATCCCCATAAATTTCATGAAGCAATGAATCGATTAGAATCATTACGTCAATTAGGTTTCCTCCGAAGAATGCTACTACAAGCAGGAGAAAGGGCAAGAGAAGAAGGTTCACGCAAAGTCGAAGTTAGTCATGTAATCAACATTGACCCATATGAATAGCCATAAAGACTTAGAAACACCAATTATACCCTCAATTGTTGAGTAACATGTCAGAAACAAGTATTGAAAGTAAATTATTAGCAGAATTGATTGGAGTATTTGCATTAACTTTTATTGGTGCAGGTTCAATAATAATGGGGGGGGATTTACTTACAGTAGCGTTAGCGCATGGTGTAGTATTATCCATAGTAGTATCAGCAACAATGAATATTAGTGGGGGACATATTAATCCAGCAGTAACCATTTCCATGATGGCTGTTAAAAAAATGGATTCTAGTACAGGAATTAAGTACATTGGGGCACAACTCGTAGGAGGCATTATTGCAGGTCTAAGTCTATTTTTAATCACAGAAAACAGTGGTTATGCATTTCCAGCGTTGGAAGGAATGGGGACTCCCGCTCCGGGTGCCGGAATGGGTATAGTTGGAGTTTTAGCTGTAGAATTTATTCTCACTTTCTTATTACTATTTGCTATTTGGGGAACTGCAGTAGATCCACGTGCTCCGGCGATTGCTGGTTGGGGTATTGGAATGATGGTTTGTGTAGATATCTTGATGGGAGGGCCTCTTACAGGTGCGGCAATGAATCCTGCTAGACACCTAGGAACTGCATTATTCGCGGGTACTGATTATATCACAGATATTTGGCTCTATACAGTGGGGCCCGTGGCAGGGGCACTAGCATGCTCATTTTTGTATGACAGATATATTATGCCTGCAGATGATATGGAATAATGTCCGAGTGGCAAAGATTAATTCTGAATAGTTATTGGGAATATTATGTCTGAACTATTTACACAAGATCATTATTACATACAAACCAAACTTATTCGTA
>CAYSJV010000078.1:0-7591 GCA_964431435.1 uncultured Candidatus Poseidoniales archaeon | reverse complement strand
ATGGACTTGGCGACAACTGGGATGGAGTTGTTGTTGATAGGAATGGATCAAGTGATGGAATAGGTGAGTACTGGGAAAACGCGTATTTACCAGATCCACATCCATTAGATTATGATAATGATGGATTCCAAGATGCAAACTTGCAATCAAAAGGCGCAATAGGTCCTTTTGATGACTGCCCATTCATTTATGGAAAATCGGTCGGTGAAAGCAATGGGTGCATAGATTCTGATGGTGACGGTGTTACTGATTCTAACGATGCATTTTCAGGAGATGCAACTCAATGGAATGACACTGATGGAGATGGTTTTGGTGATTCACCAAATGGAACATTTGCAGATCAGTGTGTGTTGCAACCTGGTAATTCTACTAGAGACAGATTAGGATGTTTAGACCAAGATGGAGATGGATGGAGTGTTATTTCTGATTGGGATGATAATGACTCTAGTGTGTGGAGTGACAGTGATGGAGATGGATTCACTGATCAATTAGGACACCCTCTTTCAGATGATTGCCCCGGTCAGCCGGGATATAGTTCAGAAATGATGCGTGGCTGTGCGGATATGGATGGAGATGGACTACCAGACATTTATGATGACGACACTGATGGAGATGGAATCTCTAATTCCATTGAAAGACAGGCAGGTCATGACCCATATGATGGCAATAGTACCCCGAAGGACTTTGACAATGACGGAGTCCCAGATTCACTAGATGATGATGATGACGATGATGGTTTTCCTGACCAAATGGAATCCGAAAGAGGTAGTGATCCAAAGGATGCAAAAAGTACTCCTCTCTCAATGTATGGTAGTCAAGAATCTGGTGTGTACTATGTGCCAGGTCAAGGTTTTAGTACGCTTTATCAAGAAGATGGGTATGAAATATCAGTTTCATGGTTATTGGCATTAGTTAGTAGCGAATTTTTAGTTCCACTAATATTACTACCTCTCTCAATACTTCTGCTTATGGGTAAGCGTAGAAGATTCAAGAAGTTTAAGAAAAGAATGGGCCGCATAGACCAAATTGATGAATTGGAAGAGTTAGAAGTAGAAATAGATTCAATGATTGAAAAAGGTAGTATAAAGGTGGAACATGCTATGTTGCTACGAAATCAATTTGAGAGAAGTAGAGAGCAATTATCAGGTAAGAGCCATATGGATAGATTGTTCACAAATTCTAGGGAGAGAGATAACTACCAACCAGTTGAAAGCGTAAGTAGGCCAAATTCAAGACCAGCACGAGGGGGTCCCCCTCAACGAGGGCCACCTAGAAGAGGCCCTCCTCCTCTAAGGTAGGTTACTGTATTTGAGAGCCTAGAACTCACTTCTTGTTTAAATGGGGGTGGCATGACGCAATGATATGGGCCGCCGCTGGGAGGAAAAATTAGATAGTGAAGAGTTAGCACGTTTGGAATCTTCCGAAGAAGGCGGAGATTCCGGTGCAATTCGTGTCAAAATGCCCAATACTCATGTTAATGAAATGTTTGCAATAGCAGATAATATTCTTGGTGGTAGAAGAGTAAGAGTTGTATGTGGAGATGGAGAAACTAGGATGGCAAGAATTCCAGGTAAAATGAGAAGAAGACAATGGGTTAGGGAAGGTGATTTAATTATCGTATGGCCATGGGATTTCCAAGATAGTAAGGCCGATGTAAAACACCGTTATACCAAGACTCAAGCAATTTATCTTTCAAGAAAGGGAGTACTTCCAGAAATTGTTGATGTATTCGGAGCTGGTGAGGATACTAGCGATTATGATGATGAATCTGGGATCTGGGATTCGAGTAAACCTAAAGAAACTGAAGAAGTTAAACAGGTAGATGAAGATGAAGATGAAGATGATGAATCCGTTGAGGATTTATTCGGTTAGGTATGGATGAGGTGATAAAATCACTATTGACCCAGATGGAAAAGAGGGTCAGCCAAAGTCATGGGACGAATTGGTTGAGAAATATGGTGATGTAGCACTAGATGAAAAAGAATCTAAATATTCAGAAGATGATTTTAAGCAACCAAAATCTAAGAAAGAACGTAGAAAATCAAATCAAAAATGGGACTGGATGAAAGATAAACATTATGCAAAAATATTCAAAGAGATTGAGAAAAAAATAGAAGGCGTCATTGGAAAAGGTAAATTTGAATGGGTAGATCGTAGAGTATTCGATCAAGTTTTTGATAGTAAAACACTTTTGGCTGTATACAAGTTAATGAATGCAGGTTTGATTAGTGAGTTAAGCTGGCCAATTGCTAGAGGTAAGGAAGCACACGTTTTCAGAGGTGAAGGTCCAAATGGTCCAATCGCAGTAAAAATATTTCACACTTCAAATGCAGTATTTCGTAATCTAATGAAATATATCGAAGGAGATAATAGATTTGGAGGACTTAAACGAAAACATAGAGATTTAGTGACTGTATGGGTACGTAAAGAATATCGTAATTTAATGCGATTAAAAAAAAATGGTTTGTCAGTTCCTGAAGTATATGGAATAAATGAAAATATATTGGTGATGGAATATATCGGGGATGAGACCTCTCCATCACCTCGGCTAAGGGATGTTAAAGTAGAAAACCCAAAAGAAATTTTTGAAGAGTTAGTTAATTTTCTAAAGGTTTGTTGGAATGATTCTAAATTAGTTCATGCTGATTTTTCAGATTATAACATTCTATTGCAAAATGGAAATGTGAGAGTGATTGATGTTGGCCAAGCAGTTCCTCAAAATCACCCAAGTGCTAAAGAATTCTTAGTTAGAGATGTAGAAAGACTTAGGGATTGGGCAAAAAAACAGAATATTGAAGTCAATTTGGCTGAATTAATTTATGACATTTTAGAATCAGAAAATTGATTGGTTATTGGATTAGTCAAATCAATCGGACTATATTTCATCCAAATACCGAATATCACACCACAACAAACTTGCACTAGTCCAAACAATAGAACTGTTTCTCTAAGAAGTAACCACCCTTGATTGATAATGATGCTTGCTAATAGTGTAGATAGCGCATTTGCACCAGCAAAAAGTAGCATATCTGTACCAAAGACTCTACCCCTCCATTCATCAGGTACTCTTTGCTGTAATAGCACAGTTGAAATTACCCAGTTTCCACCACTCGCAGCATGTGAAATTATTACTAGAATGACAATCCAATAATTCCAATTTAATAGCCCCACTAATACATAGAAGACACCTCCAATTCCCACTAACCAACCAATCATACTGGGCCACCTTGATCGGTTTTTGAAGAATAATTTTACAAGATATGGACCTAAACCTACACCGATTCCTCTAGCCATAAATAAGAAACCAATGCCCATTGCAACATTCTCAAGATCCATGTCATCTCCAATCAAAACCAAGAGGTATACCAAACCCCCTCCAGCAATTGCCCATAGCGAATGCGGTAACACCAATCTCGATACTGCCTTGTCTGAAAGAATATATCTCCAACCATCTACCACATTTTTTAGTCCTGTTTTAAGCAAGGGCTCCTTAGATGATTCCTCATACTTTTGAGGTATCTGAACTGTTAATATCATTGCAAATGATACTAGATATGTTAATGAATCAATTGCAAAGGCAACATCTACACTATATTTTGCAGTTACAATTCCACCTAAAGCCGACCCAAAAGCGAGAGCAACCGACCAAGTGATTGAATCTAATGCATTCGCTGTTAGCAATTCCTTCTCCGATACAATATTGGGTAATGCCGCTCTTTCTGCAGGTATAAATAATGCATTCAACAATGATTGAAGAAATACTAAACAGTACAAAATCCACACATATTCTACTGAATCTATGAATATGAAACCCGCTGCACCAATTGAACTTACAATATTAGAGACCAACATGAGCGTTTTTCGATTATACCTATCTGCTAGCATCCCTGTGAAAGCTTGAGGTAGTGAAAAAGCAAGCATGCGAATTACTAGTACTATTCCAACAGCCATTTCTGAATTTGTTAATTCTAAAAGTAATACAAATAGTGCAATGGTGTTGAACCAGTTACCAAACATTGCTATCATTGTTCCAAACCAAAACCTACGAAATTTGGAATTAGTAGATAATAATTCAAAATAACCAACATCATCTACTTCTAAATTGGTTTGATTTGAAATAGGCAGTGCCCCTCTTTGGTCCACAGACATAACAGTGGCTGAAACGAATGCCTTTACCACTTTTCGCAATTATTGCCACATTCAATACTAATTTACAAGATTAGTTCCGATAGGGAAATTCAAAACAAGTTCTTGTTAGGGCATGACAATGCAGGCATTACCACGTGTACCAAAAGATCGCATTGGCGTGCTTATTGGAAAAATGGGCGAAACTCGTAAGGCACTACAAAAAGCAAGTGGATGTAAATATCTTGATGTTGATTCAGAAACAGGAGATGTTAGCGTAAATTGGGGCGAACCTGGCAGTTATGACATTATTAAATCAATGAAATTACCTGAAGTAATTAAGGCAATAGGAAGGGGAATGGCTCCTGCTAAAGCTATTAAACTGTTAGAAGATGATTACTATTTCCAGTTAATTGAAATAAAAAATTATGTTGGAAAAAGAGCAAATCAACAACGAAGGATTAGAGCTAGGCTCATAGGAACCAATGGAAAAATTCGCCGTTTGATTGAAAGACATTCTAGATGTGAAATATCTGTATTTGGAGGTACGGTTGTGGTAATTGGTAATGAGGAAGGCCTTCCACTTGCAGTTGAAGCGATTAATATGTTACTTTCTGGTTCGGAGCACGGTAGCGTGATTAAATATCTAGAACGGCAACAAAGAATGATAAAATCAAAGAGGCGTGAAATAGAATATATCGAACTCAAAGAAAACTCACTCGGATTTGAGCATTTAGTGCCAGGATTGGATGATGTTGCAAGAAGAAGAAAATTGAAATCTTCACAAATAGATATAGATGATCAAGAAAGTATTGAGGAGGCTTTAAGCCTTAAAGAAGATGAAGAAATAAGTTGGTCTGAAGAATAGTTTAGGCTACGTTGTTTTTGAATCTAGTAACCCATGAGAAATAAAGTCCCACAATCAATAAAGCAAATACTGATGGTGCAAAACTTGGAACTACACCAACTAAACCCGGATCAGTACCACTTATTACAAGATAGTACACATTGTTACTCTCATCTTTCTCATCTATTGTATCATCTAAATCAATGTACAAACGAATATCCCATTGTCCCTCAGAATTCAAAGTCACATTCCAATGCAATTCTTCCATTAAATCATTAGAATTTGAAAGATTTCCAGATGGTATAGTTTGAGTTGAAAGAGTAGTCCACGCAACTGAAGAAGATCTGTCCGCTGGTGCAATTTGTAAATGTATGTTCACAGGTCCATTATATGCTTCATTAGATACTAGATAAGACGTGATATTTGTTACATCCCCTGAACCTGTACGCAGAACTATCCGATCCAAATTTGCTGAGGACCAACTAAGATCTAAACCAGGAACTATCTCTGTAAAATAGGCGGGAGTTGTTACAGTATTTCCTGCATTATCTACAACAGTTGCTCTAACCATCATATATTGATGAGCCATTGTTGCCCATGTAAGAGGTCCAACCTGACCAGACATTGTTTGACCTGATACAGTAGCACTGGGTGGCATTGGTAGCCATTGTCCTGTGTTATCTGGTATTGTCCCAGTCCCATCATTATCAAATCCATATTCAATTTGACAAGATGCAACATCTATTCCAGATAATGCATCAGATGCTAAAAATGAAATTGTTGCAGTACCTTGCAAACTTGTTGTAATTTCATCTATATCCCAGCCCATAAATTGTGGATTATGTAAGTCAACATCTACGCTAGTACTGACAGTAGGTCCTATGTTTCCAACTAAATCTATTGCTCTGAAATCCAATGTTCTTTGACCCTCAACCAATGTAATGGTACCTGTTCCACTAACTCCTACATTTGTCCAAGTTGATGATTGGGAATCTTTAACTTCATAGTGATCAATACCACTTCCTCCGTTATCTGTGGCACCAGAAGCTAAACCACTAAAACTAACATCAGCCTCATCTGTCCAACTACCTGAATTAGATATTACTGGTGTTCCTATTGTAGGGCCAGTCCTATCTATACCAATGTAAATGAATGAAGATGCTTGCATATTTGAACCATCATATACAGTTAATTTAGGACTCCAAGTAGATTCCGAAAATGCGCCACTTGACCAATTCCAACTATTATCTATATTGCCGGGGCCGTCAGAAGATGGTTGACCTGGTCCAGGAACTCCAGAGAGTGTGGCATGTGATAAGTCATCATCAGATGCGCTCCAAGTGAATTCTAAATATCCATCTGCTTCTACTGTAAACCATGCACGATCAGAAGATGACACCCCTGTTCCAACTACTGGATTTAAGACTGCGAAATTAGTAATCAGAGGTTGTTGATTTGCTATATCAAATGTACCTGATTCGGTTACAGCAGTCATCTCATTAACATCAGCATCCCAACCACTAGCTCTAAGTTTGTAAGTTCCATTTGCAACAGAAGTAGTATCCCAAGCATAATACCAACTAGTGATTGTAATAGAGGAGGCCAAAGCCAAATTAGCCCAAACACCCCCAGACTCAATTTCAATTGAAAGATTAGTTAAATCACCAGTACCCCCTATAGTAAAAGTCAATTGATAAATCCCAGTAACCGATTGACTGTTAATCGGGCCATTAGAGAAATCTATAGTCAAAGTACTAGATGAGAAAGCTTTAATCTCTGGATTTACTGAAAGTTCTTCAGTAGTATTTGAGTAAAAATATGGAGAAGATGCTAAGGTAGCCATTAACAAACAAATCAGGACTGATGACACTCTGTACCCCATGTGACCAATGATAGGACGTAAGTCAACGTGCTTGAATGCTTGTGTTAATTCAGCCTAAAATTGGGATTACGGGTTACATCTGCAACTTGCCAAGATGTGTTTGAAGTTAATCCTACAGCGGCCAAGTTCAAGTGATATGGCTTAGTACACTATTATATGCGGCGCAATGAAGGACCCTTGCTTGTAGTTCTTTTATTGGTTTTAGTATGTATATCTCCTTTGAGTACAATCTCCAGCGCTGAAGATGTTAATGGAGTAGCATTTAGTTCATCATCAATATCATTCACTCCATCAAATCCTACTGTTGGCGATTCTGTCACAGTATCTGTGTTACTCTTTAATACAAATCAAAACAATGCTGAAGTATTAGTTGAATTTCATTTCACAACATATGAGGATGGAAGTCCAGATAGTATAGTTCCGGTTACAATACCCGCACATAGTGAAGGCGTTGATGGAACCATTACCGCATCTACCACATGGGAAAATATTCCTGAAAATGCAATTGGAACTTTTGTAAAAATCACATATGGAGAGCAAAGTTCATCACCTATTCAAAAAACAATTACAGTTCAAGGGCTACCAAATTTGTTAATCAAAGAAATTGTAAGTAACCCTTCAACTGGTTTGAGTCCGGGTGACTCGATTAACGTCACAGTAGGTATAGAAAATTCAGGTACTGTTGCATCACCTATTACTTCTGCATTTATTCAGATTCAAGGAGGTAGTTACACTAC